>CAZTAR010000077.1:0-13807 GCA_964611695.1 uncultured Planctomycetaceae bacterium
GCAATGAAATACGGCGACCTAATTCAGTTCGAAGCCATCGAGAGTGTGGTTCAGCTGCGGGATGCGGATGAAACGGCAGCCGCGCGTCACTTGGTCGATACCTATGTGATCTCTGAAGAGATGGCGGAGCGCCTCACAAGCCTCGTCATTCCCCAGCTGCAGATAGACCAGCCAGTTGACAATAAGGGCCTCCTGGTCGTCGGTAATTACGGTACCGGCAAGTCGCACCTGATGTCCGTCATCTCGGGACTCGCGGAGCACTCAGAGTTCTCCGCTGGACTGTGCGATTCCCACGTGGCCGACGCGGCCGTGAAGATTGCCGGCAAGTTCAAGGTCGTGCGTACAGAAATCGGTGCTACGACCATGACTCTTCGGGACATCCTGGTCGCCGAACTCGAAGAGCGCCTCGCGGCTCTCGGCGTTAGCTACACTTTTCCGGATTCCAGTAAGGTGTCAGGCAACAAGCGATCGTTCGAGGAAATGATGACTGCCTTCCACCAAGATTATCCGGATCACGGGTTGCTCCTCGTGGTGGATGAGTTGCTCGACTATCTGCGCACGCGCAAGGACCAGGAACTGATTCTGGATCTGAACTTCCTGCGAGAAGTGGGCGAGGTCTGCAAAGACCTGCGATTCCGTTTCATTGCCGGCGTACAGGAAGCCATCTTCGACAGCCCCAGATTCTCTTTTGTCGCCGACAGTATCCGTCGGGTCAAGGATCGCTTCGAGCAAATCCTCATCGCCCGGAAAGACGTGAAATTCGTCGTGTCGGAACGGCTGCTCAAGAAGTCTGCGGAGCAGCAGGGCAAGATCCGCGAATACCTCACGCCATTTGCCAAGTTCTACGGCCACATGAACGAACGGATGGACGAGTTCGTCCGGCTCTTCCCGGTCCACGCAGATTACATCGATACCTTCGAGCGCGTCACCGCTGTTGAGAAACGCGAGGTGCTCAAGACTCTGTCGGTCGCGATGAAACGGCTCTTGGACCAAGATGTGCCCACGTACCGCCCCGGCATCATCGCCTATGACAGCTACTGGAAGACCCTGCGAGAGAATCCGTCATTCCGTGCGGCGCCTGACATCAAGGCCGTGATCGACTGCAGCCAGGTGCTGGAATCCCGGATCGAGCAGGCCTTCACGCGCCCCGCGTACAAGCCAATGGCCCTGCAAGTCATCCAGGCCTTATCGGTTCACCGCCTAACGACCGGCGACATCTACGCCCCCCTTGGGGCAACAGCGGAGGAACTGCGGGACGGGCTGTGCCTGTACCAGCCGGGAATTGAAGAGCTCGGCGGCGTGCCCGCTGATGACCTTTTGTCTCAGGTCGAGACCGTACTCCGCGAGGTTCACAAAACCGTTAGCGGGCAGTTCATCTCGTCCAATCCGGACAACCGCCAGTACTACCTGGACCTCAAGAAGACGGACGACTTCGACGCACTCATCGAGAAGCGTGCGGAGAGTCTCGACGATTCCCAGCTCGACCGCTACTACTACGAAGCACTCAAGCGCGTCATGGAGTGCACCGACCAAACCTATGTCACGGGTTACAAGATCTGGCAGCATGAAGCCGAATGGCTGGAGCGCAAAGCGGCGAGGGAAGGCTACCTCTTCTTCGGCGCGCCTAATGAGCGATCTACAGCTGTTCCACCACGTGATTTCTACCTGTATTTCATCCAGCCGAACGAACCACCAGACTTCAAGGACGAGAAGAAGGCGGATGAGGTCTTTTTCAGGCTAACAGGTGCCGATGACGAATTCCGTATCGCTCTGCGCAATTATGCGGCTGCACTCGACCTGGCGTCAACATCTTCGGGGCACGCCAAGACCACCTACGAAGCGAAGGCCAGCGGGCACAACGGCTTCCTGCAGCAATTGGTGAAGTGGCTCCAGGAACACATGACTTCGGCGTTTGAGGTGACATACCAGGGAAAGAAGAAGCCCTTGTTGGCTTGGGTAAAGGGTAAGATTGGCGGAGGAGCCCGCCTCAACGTACGGGATGTTGTCAATACGGTGGCGTCTGTTTGCCTAGCCACGCATTTCGATGAGCAGGCGCCGGAGTACCCGGCCTTCTCCGTACTGATCACAGGAGCCAATCGGCCGTTGGCAGCCCAGGACGCATTGCGGGCTATCGCCGGCCAGAACATGACCAAGCAGGCGACCGCCGTCCTCGACGCACTCGAATTACTCGACGGCGATCGGCTCGATCCATATCGCTCCAAATACATCAAGCACATTCTGAAACTGCTGAAAAAGAAGGGGCACGGACAGGTCGTCAACCGGTCCGAATTGATTCACGAGGTCCTTGGCGTCGAGTTCTACGCTCCGCAATCCCTGAGGCTTGAGCCCGAATGGGCGGTTGTCTTGCTGGCCATACTGGTCTACTCGGGGGACTTGGTCCTGGCCATTCCGGGCAAGAAGTTCGATGCAACCGGTCTTCTGGAGATCGCGGCCACTTCGGTCGATGAGTTGGCGCAGTTCAAGCACGTGGAACGGCCGAAGGACTGGAATGTCCCGGCGCTCAAGGCGATGTTCGAACTCTTGGAACTCGCACCGGGAAATGCTCAGCTCGTCACGCAAGGCAAGGATGTGCCGGTCCAGGAGCTCCAGAAGGCCGTCAGCCGATTGGTGGAGAAGCTGGTCTTGGTTCAGCAGCATCTCCAGAGCGGTCTGCCGTTCTGGGGACGCAACCTGCTCGGCGAGGAAGAGGTCAAGGCGTTTCGCACGCGATTGGATGAGACCAAGACGTTCCTGGAATCGCTGCAGGCCTACTCCACCACCGGCAAGCTCAAGAACTTCCGCTACGACGCACGCGAGGTGACCGGCCACCGCGCCGGACTCACGGCGCTCGGCGAAATCGAGTCTCTGCAAGAGCTCGTAGCCGACTTGGGGCCCACAGCTTCGTACCTGTCCACGGCCGAGGCAGTGTTACCGGAGAACCACGATTGGCTGGCCGAGATGAAGAAGACGCGCGACGGCGTGTCAGCCAAGATTTCGGATCCAACAAAGCGCGCCGCAGCCACGTTCCGTCAGCAAGTGCTTGGCAAGTTCGCGGGGCTGAAGAAGGCGTATGTCACCGCCTACCTTGCGATGCATACGCGGGCACGATTGGGCGTGAACGAGGACAAGACGAAGTCCTCTCTGACGCGCGACAGTCGCTTGGATACGCTACAGAAGCTGTCGACCATCGATCTGATGCCACGGCAGCACTTGACAGACTTCCAGAACCGCTTGGCCGGCCTCAAGAGCTGCTTCGCCCTGACCCAACAGGAACTCGACGCTTCGCCCGTGTGCCCGCATTGCTCGTTCAAGCCAAGCGCGGAACCGACTGCGGCCCCCGCCAAGGCAGCGCTCACGGCATTCGATGGCGAACTGGACAGACTGGTTGACGCCTGGACGCACACGCTGCTGGCAAACCTCGAGGATCCCACAACACGAGAGAACCTGGGCCTGCTCAAACCCAAACCTCGGAAACTGGTCGATGCCTTCGTTAAGGAACGCAGGCTCCCCGAGGATCTCGCGCACAACTTCATCCATGCCCTGGAGGAGGTGCTCTCCGGGCTGGTCAAGGTCCCGGTCAAGACGGAGGATTTGCGCGCGGCGCTCCTTGCCGGTGGTTCGCCCGCGACGCCAGCGGAGATGAAGAAGCGGTTTGAGGAATACCTGAATCAACTGACCAGGGGCAAGGAACCCGGCAAGGTCCGCATCGTTTTGGAGTAGGACAAACAGGCATGTATTTCCCATTCTCACAGGTGTGGCATGGCAAGTGATGAACAGCTAAGAGCTCTCTTTCGCGCTTTCGGCGAAAGACGTGATGCTATGTTTCTGAAGGTCGCTGACGCCATAATCGCGGATGAACTTGCCGCGAACCACCACGCTCTGGCCAATGAACTAAGAAAAGCCATTGAGCAGCACGGTGCACCAACTCGCTCCCGCACGTCGCACCGACAGCTGAGTGCCATGCCGAAGGATCGCCGTAATGGCGAGACCCTCATCGCACTTGAGGAAGGTCGTGTGTCTCAGGACCAGATCGTCCTTGGCGAGGCGCCGAACAGGAAGATTCAACGGTTGCTCGAAGAACACCGCAAGAGCGATCAACTCACAAAACACGGTTACAGAGCGAAGAATAAACTACTTTTTTGGGGGCCACCTGGTTGCGGCAAGACGTTTACTGCCTGTCACGTTGCCCACGAACTCGGATTGCCTGTCGGCATCATTCGGCTCAACGCCGTCATTTCCAGCTTTCTCGGTGACACTGCGTCGCACATCCAGAGAGTCTTCGATCTTGCCGCCGGTTCACCGATGGTACTGCTGCTGGACGAGGTCGATGCAATCGCCAAGGAACGAGATGACCCCAATGATGTTGGCGAACTGAAGCGAGTTGTAAACAGCTTGCTACAGGCTATGGATTCCTTTCCATCGCGCCAGAGCATCATTATCGCCGCCAGCAACCATCAGTATCTTCTTGATCCCGCGGTCTGGCGCCGCTTCGATGACATTGTGCAATTCGCCATGCCGGAGAAGTGCGAGCGAGAGCGGTACTTAAAGTTGCTACTGAACGGCGTGGAGTTCCAGGGATCATTCACACACTTAGCGAGAACACTGCAGGGCCTTTCGTTCGCCAGCATCCAGCATGTCGCGGTTGAAGCCATCAAGACGATGATCCTGCAAGGCGATACGGTACTGCGATCCAGTACCATCACTGAGCAATTCCGGTTGTTTCGACGCGACACGGCGTCGGCTATGGCTCGGAAGCCGGGAAGCCCGAGACGGGGGAAGAAGCAATGAACAGCGAATTCCCGCCCTTCTCCTTGCCCTCTCCCGAAATAGCGGAGCGTCGAAAGGACCGACCGAGGCACGTGCCTCTGGACCCGGAACGATTAGCGCGGCGCCAAGAAATCGCCCGTGCCCTGACCGAACAGATCACGCCGCTGTCCAACTCTTTACAGCAGATGTCTGACGAGGAGAAGAAGGCGGTCTTCTACAAGCTTGAACACGAGGGTTCCATACCTCTTGCCGGAACAGACCTCAAGCCGATCGTCGAACCTTCGGATAGATTCACCTTGGCTGTGCCGCGCGCGGATGACCTGGAAAAGCTCTCGGGGAAGATCCAGGGGTTTGGCACGGGCGAAATGCGACGCGGACACGCACCCAATGAGCGTCTGGCCGCAGCTCTCACCGCTATTCAGGAAGGCGAGCCCAAGGATCGGCTCTGCCAGGCTCTCTACGAGAACTATGACGCGCTGATCCAACAGGACTGGGTCATCTGCGAAATCGAAATGATCTCACTCGCTCGTGGGCTCCGGCAGCAGCAGAGCGAACTGCAACAGGTTCGTTCGTCTTTGGAGCAGGCGTTTGCGAGCGGCGTTCACGGGACGTTTTTTGAGCACGAAGAGATCAAGGCAACTTGTCGGGCAGTCATCAGGTGCAGCGGCGCGATGTTCCGGCAACTTGTGGAAGCCCGCGAATGGCAACGGAGGATCTCGTGGTTCGATGCCCGTCCGGAATTCGAGACTTTCCATTCGACCTTGAAGAACTTCGCGATGGAGAATCTCCAGCCCTGCCAAGGTCCCAGAGAGTCAGCGCCGGTCGTGTGCATCGTGGACTCAGGCGTCACTACGGGAAACCCATTCCTTGAGCCGGTAACACGAAACGAACTTCTGCGGTCATTCTTGGGGCAAGCTCCCGACAACCCGCACGATGAACACGGGCACGGGTCTGGCGTGGCGTCCCTTGCTGCTTACTACGCTCTGAACCTCCAGAACGGCGCATCCAACGAAGGCAAGGCCTGGGTCGCCAGCGCGAGGGTCCTCGATGCAGATAATTCGGGAGAGGAGGACCGGCTCTTCTCGAAGGTTCTACGAGAGGTTGTGGCGTTCTTCGCCCCTCTCGGAGTACGGATATTCAATCTGTCGGTCAACATCCTCAACCGGAAATGGAATGACGAGGCGAAGCGAACCGTGCCCCGCAGGTCCTGGGTTGCGCGTACGATCGATAAGCTCTCAAGGGAGTACGACGTTATCTTCGTGGTCAGCGCCGGTAATCTGCCGACATCCCAGGTCCGCGACTATCTTCAGAACGGTCAAGCCTATCCGGGCTACTTTGTGGAGGGCGATGCGAGACTTCTAGACCCGGGCCAAGCTGCGCTGGCTCTCACGGTTGGCGCACTTTCGCCGGGGACACTGATCGTAGGACCGACAGGCTCGGCGACAGCGATAGCCGCTCGTCACCAGCCCGCACCCTTCACGCGTTGTGGACCGGGCATCAGCAGGGAGATCAAGCCAGAGCTCGTGGATTTCGGTGGGAATTACGTCCACGACGTCGGTGGAGACCTCGTGCGAGCTAATCCGGGAACGAGCGTCATGATGGCTAGCCATCAACTCACGCCTGCTATCGCTCATGACTCCGGAACGAGCTTCGCCGCCCCCCGTGTTGCACACAAACTCGCCTTGGTTCTCGCCGACCTCGAATCCCTGGATCTTTCCGAAATCTCGGCCCCACTATTGAAGGCATTCATAGTCAACTCTGCCAGCCGTAGCGGTCTTGGCGATGAGTTCGGCGCTTTTGTGGGAGCCATGGAGGCCTTGCAGCCAAAGCACTGGTTGAACATCGCAGGCCACGGAATGCCGGACCACAACCGCGCGACCTACTGTGACGCCTACTCCGCACTGTTGTCCTTTAGCGGGGAATTGACACCCAATACGGTTGCCTACTTCGACGTTCCTGTCCCTGCCGAGCTTGCCAACGCCGCTAACGGTACCAAGCGATTGACGATTACGGTTGTCCATGCTCCTGAGGTCCAGCGATGGGGGCTTGAGCGGTATCTGGGGACGACTCTCAAATGGCGGATCTTCCGCGGAGATGTCAGCCGAGATGATATCATCGCTTCCATGTCGGTAGAAGAAGGGGGCGAGCTCGCCGAAGACCAACCCGAGCGACCTGGGGAGTTGCCGGGGAAGCTGGGGATCACTCTACGTTCTCGGGGAACCGTACAGCATGACATGATCGAGTGGACGAGACACCAGGAGCACTATAGCGCCAGCACCTACACTCTGGCAGTTGCGGCATATGAGAAATGGGGACGGACGAACCCGGCGCCGGTCCCATACGCGGCCGTCATTCGGCTTGAAGATACGACCGAGACCACACAAGTGTATTTAGCGATCCAGAACATCCTGGCCGAGATCGAGGTCCGGCCTCGCACCTCGACCTGATGCACACGATAGGAATCATGGCGCCATGCAGAGCGCTCAGGACAACAGTGCAGAGAAGCACGAATCACCAGCTGACACAGGCGAGCAACACGAGTCGTTCGAGGACGCCGCGGAACGCGAAGCGCAGGGGCCGGTGGAATGCTTCGGCATGCCGTTTGAGAACTACGATGTTGGATAAGAGAACAACGGAGACCACATAAATGGCCACAAGACATCCACTCGGATTGGCTCCAGGATCTGTTTGCCTGGAAGCTGAAGTCAACCCAGCCATGCAGCAAGAGTTCTCCAAGAGATACCTGGCTGCTACACGTGACTTCGTTTGCACTGGAGATCCGCCGGAGTATCAGAACCAACCTAATAAATGTGGCGCAGAGCTGCGCATCTACTTCAACGCCGATGATGCTACTCTGTCCAGGCTCCGCTCACGTGGGCATGATGTTACTCAGACCGCTGGCTATCGCGATGCCTACACTTACCGCATCAACAGCAACGATCTCTGGTGGGATCTAGTTGAGAATTATGGATACCGCCTTGGAGTGAACTAGCTTGAGTCGCAGGATCCGTCCTGCCTTGCAGTTGGCGTACGACTGCTCGAACTGCCTACTTGCAAGGGTTTAGCCGATATGTCCACGGAAGCACAACGACGTCTTGACTTTCCGGCACGCACCCCTGACAGCTCGCCGGTGGATTGCCTTGGTTTCACCTTCGACTCAGACGTTGCCCGACGCGAGTACTTCCTCGAACAGCTGCGGCGCAAGCTTGAAGACCCCGTCTTCAGGGATGCTCCCGGCTTTCCATCCGGAACAATCCACGACATCCTGGCCCTGTCAGATCCGCCCTACTACACGGCATGTCCGAACCCATTCATTGATGAATTCGTTGCCAAGTACGGCAGACGGTACGATTCCGATGAGCCATACTCCCGAGAACCGTTCTCATTTGATGTGCGAGAAGGAAAGAACAACGCCGTCTATGGCGCGCACGGTTACCACACAAAAGTACCTCATCCGGCCGTAATGCGCTACATTCTCCACTATACCGAACCAGGCGACATTGTGTTTGATGGGTTTTGCGGCACCGGCATGGTGGGTGTCGCGGCGCAATTATGCAGTAGTCGGGCAGAGGTTCGCGCACTGGGGTACGATGTACATAGTGATGGCACAATTGTGGCCAGTGATGGCGCGAGGCTTTCGGAACTGGGGGAACGGCGTGCACTCCTGAATGACCTCTCCCCCGCCGCGGCCTTCATCGCTTCGCGTTTCAATCGCGGCATCGATATCGACTTGTCTGCTCCTTTCATGCAGACATTCATCGAGGCCCTGCGTGAAATAGAAAGACAGTACTGGACAATCCAACCGCAGTCCGGCCACAGCACATCTCTTGCGTACATCGTATGGTCCGACATCTTCTACTGTAACAATTGTACAGGGGACATCATCTTTTGGGATGCGGCCGTTGACGCGGAGAGCGGAAAGGTCGCACCCGAGGTGAGATGCCCCCATTGCGATGCGCGCTTTCGAAAACGCGTCCTCGAACGGCCTTTTGTTGCTGCACCGGCGATGGGCCCGGGGCAGGTGGTAGAATTCCCAAGACTCGAGCCTGTCCTCGTGGGCATTGCCCAGAGCGGTGGGAAGCGTGTGAGTGAGCAAGCTGTCGGAGCACTGCGTGACGAGCTACTTGCTAAGCACGCTGGGCATCATGAGTTGCGCGGCTTTCCCGACTTCCCGCTGGATGTCGGCTGGGAAATGTACCGCCATGGCATGGGCAAGCATCGCGTGAAGACTCATCGACAGCTGTACATACCTAGCACCGCCGCGACCTTGGTAGATATTCATGGAGCGATCATGAGCATCTCGGATGCCGATGTGCGCAACTCGCTGTTGTGGGTGTTCACAAGCATCATGTTCCGATGCAGCAAATTCAATCGGAGGCTACCGTCCGGCGGCGGCGCTCCAATTACAGGCGTCCTCTACATTCCCTCGATGATACGTCAAGAGAATCCGGTAAGGCTCTTCATGAGAAAATTGGATGATCTGGCAGGCAAGCTTCTGGGGGTGTTGCCGAGATCACCGAGCGGGCTCTGCCTGCAAACCGGAGATATCGGGACATGCAAGATACCCCCGAATAGCATTGACTACGCGTTTGTGGATCCACCCTTTGGCTCGAACATCTTCTACGCGGACATGAACTTCCTATGGGAATCATGGCTTCGGGTGTTCACTGATAGAAAGCCGGAGGCAATTGTTAGCGACCGGGCCCTCTCTGAGAAGAAAAGCCTGAACGACTATGGGCAACTGATGTACCGCGGATTCCAACGGGTTTTCGATGGCCTGAAACCGGGCCGGTGGATGACCGTTGAGTTTCACAATTCTGAGAACAGTGTGTGGAACATGATCTCCGAGTCGATCCAACGGGCGGGGTTTGTGATTGCTGATGTGCGTACACTGGACAAGAAACAGAAGAGCTTTCGTCAGACTACTGCGTTGGGTGCGGTCAAACAGGACCTAATCATCTCGGCGTACAAGCCGAATGGTGGGCTAGAGGACACGTTTGAGCGTGAGGCGGGTAGCGAAGATGGCGTATGGGCTTTTGTTCGAACGCATCTGAGGCATATCCCTGTCTTCGTCTCTGTCGACGGGCAGTGCGAGCTAATCACTGAGCGGCAGGAGTACCTGCTGTTCGATCGGATGGTGGCATTTCATGTCCAGCGAAACGTGACAGTGCCGGTCTCGGCCTCGGAGTTCTACTCTGGGCTTACGCAGCGTTTCTCTGAGCGCGACGGCATGTACTTCCTTTCTGAGCAGGTGGCCGAATACGACAAGAAGCGGATGACGGTCAGGGAAGTTCTTCAACTACAGCTGTTCGTAACGGACGAAGCATCCGCCATTCAGTGGCTGAAGCAGCAACTAACTAAGAAACCTCAGGGTGCAGGCGATCTCAAACCGCGGTTCATGCAGGAGATGGCGGGCTGGCAAAAGAGCGAGAAACTGCTTGAACTGGATGAGCTCCTGGAGCAGAACTTTCTGCGATGGGACGGCCAAGGCGAGACTCCGAGCCAGATCCACAGCTACCTGTCGACCAACTTCAAGGAGTTGCGGAACAAGCCCAAGGACGACCCGGGCTTGTGCGCCAAGGGCAAGGACCGCTGGTACGTTCCCGATCCGAACAGGGCCGGCGACCTGGAGAAGCTTAGAGAACG
This sequence comes from uncultured Planctomycetaceae bacterium, assembly GCA_964611695.1. Classification (GTDB taxonomy): domain Bacteria; phylum Planctomycetota; class Phycisphaerae; order UBA1845; family UTPLA1; genus CAZTAR01. The sequence goes on from CAZTAR010000077.1 coordinate 10,414, forward strand.
GGCCCTGCTCCGCGAGTTCTGGGAGTACCTGCCCGCCGGCCACAAGCCCGCCAAGCCCGAATCCCAGGAAGGCTTCATCCCCGGGCTCGAGCCGAAGCCCACGCCGATCCCCAAGGGGGAAAAGATGAAGGTTATCCGCCTGGAGGCCGTCCGCGCCGGCTTCAAGCAATGCTGGCAGGACCGCGACTACCGCACCATCATCGCCGTAGCCCAGCGCATCGCCGAGAATGTCATCCAGGAAGACCCCAAGCTCCTAATGTGGTACGACCAGGCGCTGACGCGGACGGGTGAGGACGTATGACGAAAGGGGGTGCGACGGATGCATGCGTATGATCGGTTTCTGCCCGAGTGGTTCAACCGCATTCGCTCGCGGCAGATCACGCTGCCGCGCTTCCAGCGCTTTGTTGCCTGGGGACATAGCGAAGTCTCGGGCCTTCTAACCACGGTCCTGCGCGGCTTACCCTCGGGCGCGACGCTCATCTTGGATGTGGGCGAGGCTGGGAAGTTCAAGAGCCGCACCATGGTCGATGCACCGGAGGCCGGCGAGAAGGTGACTGAACAACTTCTGGACGGGCAACAGCGGCTTACCGCCCTGTGGCGCAGCCTGCACGACAAGTATCCGGACCGAACCTACCTCATCGGATTCGAGGAAGACCCGAGCGACGGGGATGCAAAGCTGCCTTTTGTATTCGGCCAGGCCCGCTGGTCCAAGAACGGCAATCGCTACCCCATGTGGGTGGATGATCCAAGAGAATGCTGGAAACGGGAGTTTATCCCCATCTGCCTGCTACGCCCCGAGGACATCCGCGACGAGATTGACGCGTGGATCGAGAAGGCGATCCCGGACGACGTGCCTGACCGGTTCAAGGCATACAAAGACATCTCCCAAGTTATCAGCGACCTGAGAACCAGAGTGCGGGAATTCAACCTTCCGTACTTGGCACTGGCCGCCAAGACACCAAAGGAAGTGGCCTTGGACGTGTTCATTAAGATGAACACGAGTTCGGTCCACCTTTCAACCTACGACATTGTAGTGGCGTTGGTCGAGGAAGAAACTGGCAAATCGCTCCATGATCATGTGGATGCTTTGGAGGACGCCGTGCCCCGTGCAGCCGAGTATGCCGATCTTCCCAGCCTTGTGTTGGACGTGGTGGCGCTGCGGCAGGACCGTATCCCAAGCCAAGCGGGGTACCGCGGCATCAAGTACGCAAAGATGATTGACGAGTGGGATACTGTTGTCAAAGGCATCGAAGCGATGGTCCGGTTCCTTGAGGACGAGACCGTTTTTGATGCTCAGCGGCTGCCCAGCTACACGGCGATCCCGATCATCGCGGCGCTGTGGGAGCATTTGCCCACGCAGCCGGACCGGCTTGGCAACGCCCGGCACCTCTTGCGGAAATTCATGTGGCGTGCCTTCTTGACTTCACGGTACGAACAGTCCTCCACCTCGAATGCCCTACAGGATTTCCGTGGACTGAAGAGGGTGTTCCGGGGCGGCGCTGACGAAGAGGTCGTGCCGATTCTGAACGCGCATTCCTACCCGCTGCCCACGAGAGAAATGGTGTTGCAGGCCGATTGGCCCAAGCGCAAAACCATCCTGGGCCGGGGATTGCTGGCGCTACAGATCAAATGCGGCGCCGAGGACCTGGCGGACGGCGCGCGAGCGTCTATTGCCACCGTTACGTCCAAGGAGCATCCGCGTGAATACCACCACCTGTTCCCAGCATCGACGCTGGAAGACGCCGAGATTCCCGACGAACAGGTATTCCGGGCGCTCAATTGCGCATTGGTCACCTGGCGTACCAATCGCACGATCTCGAACAAGGATCCGATTGCCTACCTGAGGGAGCGGGCGGACAACAGCGCCCTGGGGGAGGAGGAATTGCGCCGCCGCTTGAGAACGCACCTCATCCCACACGCCAAGCTGGCCGTGGGTTATGACGGACTCGGAGACGAAGAACGACGCGCCCGAGTGAGGACAGACTACGAGGCGTTTCTTTTATCCAGGGCAGCCATCCTGGCAAACGCTGCACAACTGATATGTGAAGGAAGAACCTTCGAGATGAGTGAGCTGTTTGATGATGAGGATTGATGCACACAGCTGGTACTTCAGCCCGGACCACGGGCAACTTTGCCAGGTGGTTGAGACCCAGACTCTCTGGGGCAAGACGACCTGTCGGGTCTGGCTGCCGGTTTCGGACGCTGTGGTGCGCGTTCCCGCGTCCCAGCTCCAGATGTTGGAGAAGACCGCTACAAGTACGGCAGAGGGGATCGCATACGTTGCCGCCGCAGCCCGGGTAGCAGACGCGATGACCCAGGATGTGCTCATGGCTCCGATCGAGTCATCGGTCATCCCTCTGCCGCACCAGATCCAAGCTCTGTCTCGGGCCATCTCGGATGACCGGGTGCGATACCTCTTGGCTGATGAGGTTGGGCTGGGCAAAACCATCGAGGCCGGCCTGATCATGCGTGAGCTCAAGTTGCGCGGGCTTGTGACGCGAACGCTCGTGATCTCGCCGAAGGGGCTGGTCACACAATGGGTGGCCGAGATGCGCACACACTTCGGCGAGGACTTTCGCCTTCTCGTTCCCAGCGACTTCTCCGCTTACCGCCGCATCACACGGGAGGAGAACATCTGGCGCAGCCATGACCAGATCGTTTGTCCAATGGATTCTGTCAAACCCATGGACCGACGGCGAGGATGGTCGCGTGATCAAGTAGCCGAATACAACCGCGAGCGATTCGAGGATCTGATCTCGGCCGGATGGGATCTGGTGATCGTGGACGAATCGCATCGTTTGGCTGGCAGCACTGACCAAGTGGCGAGGTACAAACTGGGACGAGGGTTGGCGGGAGCGGCACCCTACCTGCTTCTGTTGTCGGCGACACCGCACCAAGGGAAGACCGACGCATTCCACCGGTTGGTTTCTCTTATCGACGAAGACGCTTTCCCCGACGTTGGAAGCGTCACGAGGGACCGTGTTCAGCCTGTCGTCATCAGAACGGAGAAACAACATGCAATCGACGCGGATGGCGAACCGCTATTCAAGCCCCGGCACACCCAACTCGTCACGGTTTCGTGGGAGGAACGCCACCAACGACAACAGCATCTTTACGAGGCAATGACTGAGTATGTCCGCGAGGGCTACAACAAAGCTCTGCAGGAGAAGAGGAGCTACATTGGCTTCCTGATGATTCTGATGCAGCGATTGGTGGTCTCCAGTACACGAGCAATCCGTACGACATTGGAACGGCGTCTGGAGGCACTGAACGCACCAGAGGAGCAACTGACGCTGTTTCCGATGGATTTGGAAGACGACTGGGCTGACCTGGACGGTCAAGAGCAGATTGAGACGCTTCTCAAGACACGGCTCAAGGCGCTGAAGGACGAGCG
>CAZTAR010000078.1:0-13716 GCA_964611695.1 uncultured Planctomycetaceae bacterium
CGGAAAACTCATATGTGGAAGTGCGAGAATGATCTGCGGAATCGCGGGACAACGCCCGAAGTCGTAGCGGTCTGCATCTCACCCGGCGGCGTTCCCAAGACGGTCATGGATTCGGCGGAAGTGACGGTGGACGGTTTGGTCGGCGACGGGCACGATCACGAAAAACACGCCAGACCCCACCGTGCCCTCACGATTCAGGACATCGAGTTGCTCACTGAGTTGGAGGCGGAGGGGTTTGACGTGGGGCCTGGCATTATGGGAGAGAACTTGACGGTTCGCGGTTTGCACGTTCAACAAATGTCGCCGGGCGATCAGCTTGTTTTCGAGAACGGTCCCCTGATTGAATTGACCGAGGTCCGGCGGCCGTGCTTTGTGTTGGATAAGGTCCATCCGGAGCTCAAGCGAGCGGTCGTGGGCCGTTGCGGTTTTTTGGCTCGCGTGTTGAAAACGGGGCGTTTCTTTTCCGGGCAACGCATACACGTAAACGAAAACAAACACGAAACCGAAAACAAAAAAATACACAAACAAGTAAACGCTGCTGGAGAATATTCCGCCCGCTCTCCAAGCCCACGGATTACGATCCGTGGGCGTCAAACACAATCGCCGCATGTTTTCACAATCAAGGGTGCCGCACATGGGTGAACTCACACACTTGGACAAAGACGGCAAGCCACGCATGGTGGATGTGGGTGAAAAGCCGATCACCCACCGGCGCGCGGTTGCCGAGGCTATCCTTCTGACTGGCAAAGAAGTAATGACCGCGGTTCGCGACGGGAAGACGCCCAAGGGCAATATCTTCGAGACGGCCCGGCTGGCCGGCATCATGGCGGCAAAACAGACTGCCGGCCTTATCCCACTTTGCCATTCCTTACCATTGGACCACGCCTCCGTGGACTTTGAACCTGGTGAAGACCGAATTCGCATCGTGGCCACGGCTTCAACCCGGGCTCCAACCGGCGTGGAAATGGAAGCGCTGACGGCCGTCACTGTTGCAGGTCTGACGCTCTACGACATGCTCAAAGCGCTCACACATACGATGACCTTGCAGCGCGTTCGGTTATTGAAGAAGTCGGGCGGGCGTTCGGGGGAGTACATTGCGCTCGAATCCAATCAATCCGAGCCCCGAGCGCAAGCGAGCCGGTCCCACGATGGTGGCGGGGGTGATTCGTGAAGTCCGGAACCCTCCTGCATATCTGCGTATCGAAGGTAAAAGGAACTGTGAAGGAAGCGGTGCAAGAGGCGATCCTGCGCGAAGACCACGGTTTGGAGGGTGACGCCCACGCCGGCACTTGGCATCGGCAGGTCAGCCTTCTGAGCCATGCGGACATCGAGTCGATGAGGGCCAAGGGGCTCGATCTCGAACCGGGGGCGTTTGGCGAAAACTTCGTGGTTGAAGGACTGAACCTGGATCAATTGGGGATCGGCACGCGATTGCGCATCGATCCGGTGGAACTTGAAATCACACAGATCGGCAAGGTTTGCCACAATCGGTGCGAGGTTTATCACCGTACAGGCGATTGCATCATGCCGCGCGCCGGCATGTTCGCCCGGGTGTTGCAAGGCGGCAATGTCAAATGCGGCGCGGCGATCGAAGTGCTTTCAGAGGTGTCGCGTAACGCGTTACAGGCTGCAGTCATGACAGTTTCAGATAGCCGCGCCGCGGGCAGCGCGGAGGATACCGCCGGTCCCGCTGTCGTGGATTTGATCGAACGAGAACTCGGGGCACACGTCGCTTGGCGTGGTGTCGTTCCTGACGAAACGGACTTGATTGTCGCGGGATTGAAAGGCTTATCGGAGAGAGGACTTGACCTCATTCTCACGGCGGGGGGTACCGGGTGCGGCCTGAGAGACGTAACACCTGAAGCGACTCGAAGCGTCATCGAACGCGAGACGTCGGGTCTGGCTGAAGCCATGCGGTCCGCCTCCGCGCGCACGACGCCACACGCCATGTTGCAGCGCGGAGTCTGCGGGATTCGTGGAACGACCTTGATTCTGAATCTGCCGGGAAGTCTTCGTGGTTCGACGGAGAATCTGACCGTGGTTCTTCCCGTTCTGCCCCACGCCGTGCAATTGCTGAGAGGACATACGGGGCATCCAATGGGCGAATGACGATTAGAGCAGTTATCGATTGAGTGTGGCACCGGCGTCTCGCCGGTGGAAGCAAGGAGGTGGAGTGCTGTTGCCTCACCGGCGAGACGCCGGTGCCACATATCAACGTGAAACGCTAAAGAGCAGTTTAAGGTTGAGCTTCCTTATTCCGTCGGCGACGATCAGAGCCGCGCGCGTAAGCAAGCGGTCACCATTCGTTTGGATCGGTGGTCTTAAAACCGTACATCCCCATCGGCCACGGGGGGCCGACGCTACCGCGAAGCATGCACTCTCAACCCTCAAATGTTCGAGGGCCTGCATTCGCAAACTGAAAACTCTCATAGCCCGGCAAGATTGACTTTCTGCAGTGACAATTGAGAACTCAAGAAGGTCGTCGGCGTCATGTCTGGGCTGGAATCAGGAATCCCCAAACGACTGCTACGGCAGCGAAGAAAAGAACCGCCCCCAACGTGGCAGGTATGAACGATCGTAGTTCAGCGAGATCACCACCCAGCTTGACCTTCCCACAATATTCTCGCGGGGCACGAAGCCGAACACGCGAGAATCTTTGCTCCGATCGCGGTTGTCTCCCATCACGAAGAAGTGTTCCGCGGGGACCGTGATTGGGCCGAATGTCCGCAGTGATGGGACCCCGGGTGTCAGAGCAATGGTGTGTGGGTGTCCCTCTGTCTCCTCTCGGACAAACAGTCGAGAGCCTTGCTTTTCCGGGGAAAGCTGTTGTACGACATCGGCGGATGCTGCCGAGGTTGCAGTCGGTTCTCCGTTGATCCACAGTCGATTGCCATGCATTTCCACAACATCGCCGGGCAGCCCGATCACCCGTTTGACCAACCGAATGCCATCCGCCGGCGAGTCCATCACAGCTACCTCGCCGCGAACCGGTTCATTCCATTGGGCAAGCCACCAATCCGTAAACGGCAAGCGAAGTCCGTACGCGAGCTTGTTCACGAAGATGCGATCCCCGATCAGAATGTTAGGTTCCATCGATCCGCTCGGAACGACATTCCAATCCGCCACGGCCGACCGGAGGGTGGCCACGACAATCACCACCGGCAGCAGCGGCCGGAGCCATTCTCGCCACAATCGCCCCCAGGCCCTCTGAAGTCTGGTCCGCCGCTTCTTCGCATTTTGTGCTCTGTTCATGGCATTCCTTCCGAGATCGCCGGGACGCACCTTCCCCACTCATACCTACGGCATCCGGCTGGTTGTTGTTCCCGGAAAAGGCGTCGCCTTCGTCCCCACGGGTAGGGATTCTTGTTTGATAATGGGTGGGGGAAGGGATTCTTGCACCAGCCAGGCAGTTGCGGAGCACGGCGAGCGGCGACACGGGCGGCAGGCTGCCCTTTTCAACCCTTATCTGCCGATATGATGGAGACGGTTGGGCTGGATGAGAGCTGAATGCCTAACCTATATGGAATCTGGGAGTCCTCATATGGCTGGATACGCGTTTTCGGGGGTACGAGGCGTGATTCTGTGCGTACTCGCGTCAGTCATGCTGGCATCGGGTTGCGGTGAACAGAAGCGAGAGCGGCTGAACTCGCCCCCTCAGGGCGCTGCCGATGACCATCCGCGGATGGCGCAGGTCTTCGCGTATCACAACGATCAGGGAATGTTGGCTGATATGTCGATTGCGGATATCCATTTTGTGCCACATACCTCTGATCTCTCCGGAGTCGGCGAAGCCCGATTGGAGCGATATGCCGAGCTGCTGGCCACGACGGGTGGTTCTATCCGGTACGACACGGGACTGCGAAACGAAAAGCTCATTGCCGAGCGGCTGGCTTCCGCGGGACGGTTCCTGCGGCAGGCGCTGCCGAGCACGGGCACGATCGAGGTTGCCACGGGGCTACCTGGCGGTCGGGGCATGACAGTCCAGGAATCCAGTTCCGGCAGGGCCGTCGCGCACCAGGCGGAACCGCGACAGACAGCGTACTACCTCAACGTAACTTCTTCAGGTTCTTAAGGAGGCCGTGCCGTGATCCCACGCCGCGCACTCTTCTTGTTGTTTGCCCTTCTCCTGTTCGCCGGATTGCCGCTAGGTTGTACCGGTCTTGACGGGTGGGGCCGGGACACCGCCGACGCCTCGGGTGGCCGGAAGACGACTCGTCATGGCGACACGACCGACATGCCAACGCCGAGAATCAGCGCAAAGACACATCTCGCCGCCGGGCAGGTGCTCGAGCGACAGAACAAGCTGGCCGCGGCTGTCGAGCAGTATGAGAAGGCCATCTCGACAGATCCACGGTTGGTTGCGGCGTACAATCGCCTCGGCATTACGTATGAGAAAATGAAGCGGGTGGAGGATGGGGAGCGTGTTTTCCGCCAGGGGCTCGAGGCCGTGCCGGACGCGGCGGTTTTACGAAACAACTTAGGCTACAGCCTGATGCTCCGGAATCGTCTTGAAGCGGCCGAGAAGGAATTCCGTTTGGCGCTCGATAGTTCGCCGAAGTTCACACGAGCTCGGATGAACCTGGCGATCACGCTGGCACGCACCCGACGCCCCGAAGCGAGCCTCGCCCAGTTTAAAAAGGCTGTGCCCGAGGACGCCGCTCACTACAACGTCGGCCTGATCTGCCTGGACCTGCGAGATTACGACGCTGCCGAACACGCTTTCCGGACGGCCTTGGCGATCAACCCTGAGTGCAAGGGAGCGAGGGAGTTTCTGGAGCGAACGGTCCAAATCGCCAATCGCACGCGATCGCCGACAGATGACAAGCAAACATCGGAAGCCGGCATGAAGCTTGCCGGTCCGTTTGAAGAGGATAGTGCCGTATCGCCTGTGGACTGATAGGCGATCCCAGCTCTTCTGAGTTGGGCATGCATCCGGTCTTGCCGGGTGCGGGGAGAAAGTCACCTCGCCGGAGACTTGTCGGTAGCTCCCTTGACGGAGTGGGATGTCAGGGGCTTCCCGAAACACGAACGAAGCAAAGGTCCAATCGCCTCAAGCAGCAAGTCATGACCGAGTGTTCGGCCCGTCTAACTCTCATGGAACGTCTCCGCGGAATCATCCGACAAACGCGATTACCCGTTTGGGTGGGGCATGCGGTTGCAACCGCGATGTTTGTTGCGGTCATAGCCATGACGACGAAGCCGGAACCGTCGGCGGGACATTCTCACGGGCCTATCTGCAGGCCGCCTCAAACGCCGGCAGCGCAAGAGCCTGCCGTCGATCGCGCCGCGCAGTATGCGTGGCTTTCCGCTCGGGCGCAAAAGTCATACGAATCCTTGGCGGCTAGGGTCGCGCCGCCCGAGGGGTTTTCGCGCGTCGAGGTGACCGATGGGAGCTTCGCCGATTGGCTTCGACATCTTCCCGTCGCGCCGTCTGATGCGGCCGTCAAGAGCGGGTGCGGCAAGGTTGTTTTATCTGCCGACGATCCGAGTTTGGCCGTGGTGGTTTGCCTTCAACCGCACGATAATCGCTTGCTGTCCGCCGTGAGCATGATGGTTCGGCTCCGCGCTGAATACGCCTGGACCATGCGGCGGGTTCAGGATGTTTCATTTCACCTTACCAGTGGTCAGAGTAGTTCCTGGCGAGACTGGGCTGCCGGTGTTCGACCCAAGATCGATGGTCGCCGCGTCAACTTTCGCAAGACGGCCGAGCCAAACAGCAGCCGGGTCTCTTTTTGTGGATATCTCGAAACACTCTTCCAGTTTGCATCCACGTACAGTTTGCTCGATGACACGCGACAAGCGAGTGACAACGCCGTCGAAGTGGGTGATATCTTCGTTCGGCCTGGGAGACCTGGTCATGCGATGATGATCGTCGACGTCGCCACGTCCGACGAAGGCGGCAAGGTGAAGGTACTTCTGGCTGAAGGCGGTTGGCCCGCCCAGACATTCCACGTGCTTCGAGGGCCGGATGGCAGCCCTTGGATTATGCTGACAAGATCGAACGGCGTGGATCTCGGTGGCGCGCGCGGGCGATATCGCCTGGATGAGCTGCGCCACTGGGTACAACCGTAGCGTCTGCCCCCGTGGCCGACAGGAAATCGCTACTCCAAATCAAGCCAATTCGGCCCCCACCCGACGTCCACCTTGACAGGGACACGAAGATCGATCGCACCGGCCATCCCCTCGACGATCATATTCGCCTCTTCGTGGACCGCATTCTTGGGCACCTCAAAGACCAACTCGTCGTGAACCTGAATCAACATCTTTGACGGTCGCCCTTCGGCGCGGATGCGCCGGTCAAGGTTGATCATCGCCCTTTTGATCATGTCCGCCGCGGAGCCCTGAATGACGGTGTTCGCGGCGAACCGTTCGGCCGCGCTGCGAGCATTCTGGTTGCGGGAGTTGATATCCACGATGGTTCGGCGGCGGCCGAGGATCGTCTTGACGTAGCCGTGTTGGCGGGCGTGCGCGACACACTCATCAAGGAAACCTCGAATGCGCGGGTACTGTTGGAAGTAGCGATCGATGAACGACTGGGCCTCGCTCCGCGACATGCCGGTTTGGCGGGCGAGGCCGAAGGCGGATTGACCGTACACGATTCCGAAGTTGACGGTCTTCGCACGGCTGCGCTGCTGCTTGGTGACTTGATCGAGGGGGACGCCCTCGATCTGTGCGGCGACGAAGGCGTGAATGTCGCGATCCTCGTGAAACGCGCTGGCCAGGGCCTCGTCGTTGGAGAAGTGTGCGAGGACGCGGAGTTCGATCTGCGAGTAGTCCGCCTTGAGGAGGACGCTGTTCCTGTCACCGGGGACGAAGGCCCTGCGAATCTTGGCGCCCATTTCCGTACGGATGGGGATGTTCTGGAGATTCGGATCGCTGCAAGACAGCCTGCCGGTGACAGCGCCGGTCTGATGGAAACTCGGGTGGATTCGGCCGGTGGTCTCGGAGATCATCTCAGGCAGCGAGTCCACGTAGGTGCCCTTGAGTTTGGCCAGTTCACGATGCTCCAGCACGAGCTTCGGGATGGGGTCGTTCGTTTCGGCAGCCAGCATGGCGAGCACCTCGGCATCGGTGGAGCGACCGGTCTTCGTGCGTCGCACGACACGGAGGCTGCGTTCGTCGAAGAGGACTTCGCCAAGCTGCTTTGTGGAGTTGACGTTGAAGGCGTGGCCAGCAGCCTCGTGGATGTCGCCTTCCAATTCGACGAGGCGGTCTGCCATTTGCCCGCTCAACTTTGCGAGGAGATCGGTATCGATGGCGACGCCTGCGAACTCCATCTTCGCAAGCACCGTGACCAACGGCATTTCCACATCCGTGAAGAGGGCGGCCATTTCGGGATCGATCATCTGTTTTTCGAGCACCTGCCGCAACCGCCATGTGACGTCCGCGTCCTCGGACGCGTATTGGCAGACTTGTCCGATCGGCACCAGGTCAAGCGTCGTTTGGTTGCGGCCCTTACCGATGAGTTCCTCGATCGGGATCGGGTTGTAGTGGAGCAGCTCGGCGGCCAGTGCGTTCATGCCGTGGGAGCGCCGCGTCGAGTCGAGCAGGAAGCTGGCGATCATCGAGTCGAAGTCGATTCCGGCGACATCGATCCCGGCAAACTTGAGCACGACCAGGTCGAACTTGACGTTCTGGCCACATTTGCGGATTCGCTCGTCCGCCAGGATCGGACCCAGGTGGCGACGAACGGTGTCAATGGAGACGGTCCGTCCTTGTCCACGGACAGGAACGTAGTAGCCGGTTCGCGGCTCCCATGAGAAGCTGAGACCCACGAGCTGCGCTTTGGCGGGGATGATTCCCGTCGTCTCCGTATCGAAGGCAAATGCGCCGGACGCTTTCAGTTTCGATGCCAAGGAGGCGAGGGCATCTTCAGTGTCCACAAGGGCGTAGTCGCCGACAGGTTCGGTGATATTGAGGAGCACGCCTTGTTCGTCCACTGCCTGGTCACCCGCAACCTGTTCGTCACTCGTGTGGCACAGGCGTCCCGCCTGTGATTCTGCCGGCGAGACACCGGTGCCATTCGGAACGCCAGTGTTACAGGATTCTTTGTCGGGAGCCGCGGTACTACTTGGCGGCTGCAATTCAAAGGTGTCAAAGAGCATCGCCTGTCGGCCGCTCGTTTGTTTTAGGTGTTTCCCTTGTGGTTCCACCGGCGAGACGCCGGTGCCACATTGGTTTTTTGTGCCACATTGGTTGCCGGTGCCACATTGGTTGCCTGTGCCACATTGGTTGTCTGTGCCGCCTTGGTTGTTCGAGTGACCCGGGTTGCCGTTGCCACTTTGGCTAGTGTTGTTGTTGGTGTCTTCGAGAGGAGACTTTCCAGCCGGTAGCTTTGTTTGTTCAATGCGTTCGAGTAGGCGGACGAGGCCCAACTCACGGAGAATCGGGGTGGCCCCGGTGAGGTCAAAAGTGCCGACCTCGGCGTCAGCGAGTTCAAACTCAATCGGTACGTCTTGCCGAAGTGTGACGAGTTTTCGAACCACGTCCACGCGGTCGCGGAAGGCGAGGACGTTTTCGCGAAGCTTGGGCGTTAGCTTGTCCGCGTTCGCGATAATCTCGGCGACCGATCCGTACCTCTGAAGCAACTGCGCTGCCTTCTTCGGGCCGACGCCAGTCACGCCGTGGATGTTGTCCGTGCTGTCGCCCATGAGGATCTGGGCTTCGATCGCCTGATCAGGACAGTAGCCCTTTTCCGCGAGGACCGTGTCGGCGTCGATCTCTCGGTCCTTCGCGGGGTCGTACATTCGAACGCGCTCGCCGAGTAACTGGTCGAGGTCTTTATCTCGGCTGACCAGAAAGAGATCGAGATCGCGACCGGCGAGTTGATGACAGAGCGTGGCGAGCAGATCGTCGGCCTCGAAGCCTGGTTTTCGGATGACCGGGATTCCCGCAGCCTGAAGGATGGCGGCGATTCGTTCGATCTGTGGAGGCAAGTCTTCCGGCGTGGCGTCTCTGGTCTTCTTGTAGGCTGGATCGATATCAACGCGGAAGACGGTCGCGTCTGAGACGTCCATCGTCATGGCCATGTAGTCCGGTCGCCGATCCCGAAGGAGGCCGAGGAGCATCTGCATGAAGACGTGAATCGCGCCGGTCGGTTCGCCTGTCGGTGAAGAGAGGGAACTGAATCTCGCCTGCGAGCCCCGGGCCAGCGCGTGGTATGCCCGATAGATTTGCGCGTGGCCGTCGATGAGATAGAGTGTTTTCGAGATAGAGGCCAATTTCTGCTCCTGCGGGGGGAATTGGATTGTCTCTCCCATGCCCCTGAGACCGTGTTTGTGTATGACACCGCCACGGCCCCATAAGGTCAAGTCCCCGCGGGCCCCCGCTGGATCCTTCGCGGACGCTTCAGGACTTCGGGTCGGTTTACGGACCGGCGAGGGGTGGCCGTTGACATTCGCCGTTGTTTTGCAGATACTACAGTGTACTTCGTACCGCCAGAATGCGGCCATACCGGACCGTACCCACCCAGGCCGAAGTACCGGAATTCAGACACGGGGGACGAACAGCCGAGTTCTGAATTAGAGAAACTACACCGGCCCACATGGCTGGTGAAGCCCTTGTGAGGAGTTGCACATGGCTGGTGTCGCACCGCAACAACGTGGCGGGTCCAACGCATCCACGATCGGAATGGTCTCGGCGATCATCGTCGCAGCGCTGCTGCTCGGTGCGCTGGTTTGGCTGTTTACGCAACAGGAAGGGCTCAAGAAAAGCGCGGAACAGGCGGAACGTGCCAAGAGCAGTCTGGCCAGTGGCGCCGATGAGTCCGCTGCCAAGCAGATGTTTCCTGACGCCAGCGCCCCTGGCAAGACGCTTGTGGGCGAGATGAACAACGGCATCAAGATGCTCTGCGCGCAGATCACGGGATCGCGCGAGGATGCTCCGTCCACGGCTGTGGCTAAGCTCGACAGTGCTTTGCAGGAAATCGCCGACGCCGGCATTGTTTCGGATCCGGGGATGTTTACGGCCGATGACGGGGCGGTTTCTGTGATATCGCACCTTCACGAGTTGTTCAAGACGGAACGCGACCAACGGGAGCAGGTCGTGACGCAGTTTGAAAAAGCCCAGGAGGATCTCGTCGCGATGACCAAATCGAACGCCGATTTGGGTGCGAGTTTCCGTGACGATCTCATCAAACTTGAAGAACAGGTTGCCAGCCTTCAGGCCGCGCGAGACGAACTCGAACGGACGAATGAGGCGGAAGTTCGAGATTTGGGCGACCGCATCAGTGCGAAGCAGGACCAGTTGGACGGGATGCGGACCGAGCGGTCGAAGCTCATGCAGCGTGTGCAATCCGAGTTGTCGCAGCGTGAGAACCTTCTGATCGAACAACGAAATGCTTTGCAAGAGCTGCGCGGCCCCGGTGCGGTCGGCACCCAGGAACTCGCGTTGGCCAGGAAACCGGTGGCCAAGGTTTTGCGGGCATTGCCGGGCGATGCGATTGTGCACATCGACCTGGGCCGGCGAGACAACGTGGTGCTCGGTATGACGTTCAGCATCTATTCCGCCGATGAACGCGTTCCGGCGGACGGCATCGGGAAGGCGACGGTCGAGGTGTATAGTCTCGGCGAGCGGACTGCGGAATGCCGCGTTACGACGCCGCCCTCTCCGGACGATCCGATCCTCGAGGGCGATCTTGCGGGCAACATTCTCTTGAGTCGTAACAAGGCCAAGAAGCCGCAGTTCTGCATCGTGGGCCGGTTCGACGTGGACTATGACGGTCAATTGGATGCACGAGGTCGAGACGCTGTGGTCGCGCTGGTTCAACGGTACGGCGGCGAAGTCGTGCCATCGGTGACAGCGCTCACGGACTATGTCATTGTCGGCGCCGCGCCGGGCAGTTCTGTTTTTGCCCAAGCGGCTGAGGCGCCTGCCGCAAGACCCGAACCTAAGGCGGCCGTCGAGGAAGACATCGATGAAGAGGATGTCGATGATGAGACGGACGACGAGGGCTCCTTTGAGGATGATGAAGAGTTCGACGATGAGGAGGATGAGTTCGCCGACGAGGATGAGGATGAAGATGAAGAGTTGGCTGACGACCAGGATGCGGACGAAGAAGACGAGGGCGAGTCTGAAGACGATGAACTGGACGCATCCGAAGACAAAGCGGACGCACCGGCCGATCTTCCCTTCAGCATTCATCGTGCCGAAGAGATCGATCCGACACGCCTGCCGCGTCGCGTGAAGGCTCTGAGTGACCTGGAACAGTACAATCTTGCGATTCGCCGGGCGGAGATGTTCTCGATACCCAGGTTGCCACAGGATCGGTTCCTGAATTTCGTCGGGATCGAGCCTGGCCCCTCCGCGGTTCGGATTCTGCTACAGCGTTGACGTCGGGGGACCGCGTCGCATTCGGGATAGTACAATAGCGCGGGGCTGCCATGCGAGCCGGCAGCCTCGCGTTTTTCTATTGGCAGCAAACGCGGTGTCACCCGCCGCGTTGTCCTGCCGCGCGTTCTGCAGCGTAGCGTCGGCCCCCTGTGGCCGACGAGGACCACGCGGGGGCTTCCGCTCACTAGAGCATTTTAGGCATGAGATGGCATCTTCCGCGGCGGAGATCAGAGCCGCGCGCGTCAGCAAGCGGTCAGCGTTCGGTCTTGTGGGGGGCGAGCAAAACGGTTATCCCCGTCGGCCACGGGGGGCCGACGCTACGGCGAAGCATGCCCTCTCAACACAAAAATGCTCTAATACGTCGGCCGCGGGGGACCGGCGCTACGGTGTAGGTTCAACGCGGGAGTCAGACCCTACAGTCGGGAACCCGCCTCCGCGCGGCGCCTCAACATGCTGAGCATCACGGCGATTTGAATGAAACAGAGCAGCAGCCCCCAGCAGAAAAAGCCGCCGTCGAGGAGGAGTTCCGCGAGATTCTTGCCGAGGAGGCCCTGGGATGTGCCCAGCAAGAGGAAGAGCTGCACGACCAAACCGGCGACAAACCACCCTCTGAATCGCGGCGACCAGTCTAGACAAGTCAGGGCGTACCAGACCCCGAGGTAGACGATCGGCAGCGTCGCGGCGTGGTGTTTCCAGGTCCGTTCGCTCAGCAGCAGCATTGCCAGCAGAACGAGACCCAACTCCAAGATGGTCCTGGGGTCACGACGAAACGCGAGCCGCCCGCGGCAGAGCCATGCGAGGGCGCCCACGGTGATTAGACCAATTGCCGGGCGGAGTAGCCTTCCCATCATATTGGCGGGCCGAACCATGTTCTCCATGCCGGAGTTCCACGCTTGTTGGCTGGGCATCTCCTGGATCACCAGGGCGCCGGCATTCGACAACAGGCGAAGTATGGTGCCGTAGAGCGATTGGTTTGGAATCTCGAGGGTGGCATAACCATGGATCGCAAATGGGGCCACGAGCATATCGAACCAGTTGCACAGAAGCCTGATGTTCTCCATGAAACCGAGATAGATTCCTGGGATGATGAGGGCGAAAAGAATAAGCCCGAGGCCTGCGCCCAGGCAGACGCGCCAACAACGTTTATAGAGGAAGTAAACCAGCAAGAGTGCCGGCGTGACCTTGGTGACGATCGCCAGGCCGACGAATAGACCTGCCCAGAAGTTGTGTTCCCGCATGTAGAGCACCCACGCGAGCGCCAGCCAGATCATCACGAAGATGTTGACGTTGGCATGCTGGAGGTCGCCGATGACCGGCCTTAATCCGAAGAGGGCCGTCATGATGAGAACGCCCAACGGCACGGCGAGTGCATCGCGACCGACCTCCCGGATGAGCAGGAACATCACGCCGAGAAAGCCGAGTATCTTCAGAACCACCCAGATAACGCCTGCGGATGTGTAGCTCACCTTCGTCAGCGGAACGAGCGACATCAGAACCAGCGTCGGCGTTGGGAACCAGTGGCCGCTTCCATATGGATGGGCCTCCGCGCCTTGGTCAGAGAGAGCCTTCGCTGTCGGAAGCCAGCGACCGAGCGCCGTTTTGTGACGCGTGCCGCCTTCGCGCCAGATGCTTTCGTCTTCCCTCTGGATGTTGCGAATCGGTTTGACTGAGAAGCCGGCGAGGATCGCGACGACCAGGATGACGAACGCGATCCAGGCCGCACGGTGAGTCAGGAATCGCTTGTCGAAGTCGCCCAGGAGGGTGCGGTTGTAGGCATTGATGTTCGGCGTCAACGTTTGGGGGCTCGGTGTTGATTCAGGCTGCGGCTCTGTCGGTGGCGAATTAAGATTGTGGGCCGTCATGCTTCACAGTTCCTCTTGTTCGTGCCTTCCAGAATTCGTGCGTCGCGTCAGAATATAGTACGATGGCGCCGCCTTTGCGAGTGGCTTCCATCTGAGCCCCGAGCGCAAGCGAGTGGGTATGAAGGGTATCGGGTTCGTGACGAACCACCAGTGTTGGCATTGGGCGCGTGGATCAGCCTCGTCGTCAGCGCAACACGTTCAATCCTTTGGCAATGATGATTGGAGGACGCGGCGGCTCATGATCAGGTTCAAACGGCATGGTGGTAAAAACGAAGTTGGCAAGATCCTGGGGCTTGCGGTGCGTCCCGGCATGCGAGAGCCGATGAAGCCGCTTGACCGTGTGACAGTCGTCACAGGGGCCGGATTGGAAGGCGATGTTCCCGCACTCCCGGATCGAGGTATCACGTTTCTCTCATCCGTGCAGTGGCAGGAAGTCACGCGTTCGTTGGGGACTGTGCTTCTCTGGCATGCTCGTCGGGCAAACGTGCTTGTCGAGTGCGATAGCCTGGCACACTTGATTGAC
>CAZTAR010000079.1:0-13595 GCA_964611695.1 uncultured Planctomycetaceae bacterium
CCCCTCACGAGGATCCGACAAGCGCAAGCGGGCACGCTCGCGATCCGGATAATACTCCCCGTTTACACAAATAGTGTAAAATATGAATTGAATGTTCCCTGTTCCTCGTGGAGGATTGAACGATAACTCGCGAACCCGAATCGGCGAGTCTGACCGTTCAGACTCCTTGCCGAGCCTCTCCAACTCTTGATCACGAACCTCTACCGCCTGTCGGAGCCTCACCAATTCCGACGACTTCAACTCCCGTGTATTGCTGTCGCGCTTCGTATAGGCCGCCTGGTGCATGCATTCCTCGGGCACGTGCGGAACCTGATCCTGGACCCCCGTATAATAGGTCACCGATAGCATCATCCGGGGAGGCCCGGCTCGGCCTTCGGGAACCTCAAGCACCCAATCAAGGTACTCCTCCGTCCCTAGCTCACTCACAACTTCCGGCGGCAACCGCCTCGAAGAAATGACCTCGAAAGGCAATAATCTGGTCCGATCCATATCATCCAACGCCTTCCGAATCGGAAGCGGCTTCTTGATAATCTGAAACATTCCCCCGCGCTTGCCCACCTGCATCCCGACCGCGCTGACGGCCAACACAACCACCGCCAGCACATAGTGAACAAGGGGGCGTCTCTCAATCGACATCATGAAGCCTCCCCTGTTACCGCAGCGCCGCCACACTCTTCCCCATCCTCGTCCGGCTCATCCACAAACAAATGGTCCAACAGCCACAACACGCCCATATAAATGCCGAATCCCAGCGCAAACAGCAGAAGGCCCAGCACCGTGTGTGGCGTGCCTGTCGCATATTCCTTATGACCGTACATCTGAAAACAACCAGTCACGATCACACGAACAATATTACAAAAGAGCGCCACCGGCACTACAAGAACGGCCATCGTGACTCTATGCCACGCCGGCCTCGGCGCAAAGTACGCCATCGCCAGCCCCAGGGCCACAAACGCCATCAACGAACGCATGCCGCTACACGCACCCGCAACCGTAAAGCCGCCTTCAGTGCCGTCATCCATGAAGAACGAAATGTTGATTCCCTGGTTATCAACGTCAGCCCCGGGAAATAGCCCCAGAATCATCGTCGAAATCGCGGCAGCCCCCTGCTGTAAGGGATGTGTAAGCGCACGATAAAGACGCTCCGGCGGCGGCATGGCCATCACGAGAAAGCCAATGGGAAATGCGGTCAACCACAGTGTCCGCCAGCCGCGCAAAAGCAACACAAGGCCGGCAATCATGCTGACAATTGAAAGTGGCTGAGGATAACCAATCTGATAAATGATGCAGGCGGCATACATGAAGGCCGACAACAACATCAACCCCAAACCCCAAAGAGAACCACGGTGCTCGCCCAGCAACAACTCTCGCCGCTTCATGTGTACCAAATACAAACAAAACAACGGAATCAGAAAGCCGTGGGACCAATCCGGCCGTTGCCAATAGTTGAAAAGTCGAACGAAATGCGCCCAGTAAAGCCAGGAAAACAGGGCCGCCAAAACCAATAGCTTGGCGACGCCGGAAGTTCCCAAAAAATCCCACCAATTAGGCAGCGGCTCCAGCGACGGCGAACCATCACCGCGATCTCCCTCACCACCACTACCCATTCCATTACGCGATTGTGAACTCACAAATCAACTACCTTGGCCTTACCATTGGATTAATCATGCCCGCGCGTGGCAAAAACAACTGAAGCGCCACCCATGTGCTTGCTCGGGGTGTTCGTTGAATAGGAAACACCCGCCACCAGACTGAAAAAAGCGAATATCACATGATGCTCGTGACACTTCAGAAACGAATGAAACACACCTGAAACCAGCGGATACAAGCCCGTCTCCCGCACTATGCGGCGTCAAAACGGAATTCCTTTCGTCTGAGCTTCCACCCTGTGGCGATTCTTCACCTGCTCCCGCGCGCCAAACGAATCGCTGTCGCCAAAATTCCGATCGTACACCAAACCAAACCCATAGCTGAAACGAAACGCATTCCGCAAAACCGCCATGAATATCGCAACCTGATGCGTGCCGACATTCACAATGTCGTTCGGCTTCAAATAAAAATCCGGCGCCTTCCCTGCGAAAATCGCGTCCAAATCCAACTGGATCGTGTGCTCCTCGTCCTTGCTCAAACGGCGAATCAACTCCGCCTTCGAAGGCCACGCCAATGCGCTAAAACCGCCGGCGGATATGATCGCCTGCTTCACAGTCAACCGCCGCCCAGTCAAGGCATAGGCGCCAGGCCGAGCCACGTTGCCGCCAAGATAAAACTCGCCGACCGCGCCAGGCGGAACATTAATCGTATCCGATGGCCGGATCACCACATTGTACCGTGGATCACCCTCTAATAACCCCTTCACCGGAATCTCAATGATCCGCATCGGAGGAGACAAATCATCGACAATCCCAGCCGGACCTTCTTCATATTCCTCGATAACCGGCTCCGACTGTCCGCTCTCGGCAGCGGGAATAGCCGACGCTTCGGTCGATGGACGCCACGCCGGCTCGTCCATCGAGATGCTTGTCGAACTCATACTCGAGGCCGCCTCGCGGGTCGGCGCCTCTTCAGACCGCGACGCCACCGCCGATGTCGCGTGCGGCTCTGTCTCCACATCCTGACGTGTTGTCTCTTCAGACAACACCCAAACCCCGCGTTCCGAATCCCACGCCGGCGCAGGCGCCGAATCTGTCGCCCCACCTTCGAGAATGTCTAATTCGTCAATGGACGATCCCTGCGGTTGCTTCTTGGGGCCAACAGGAGGAGGCCCATCCCTGGTTCCCGCTCGGCCCGTGGAAACCTCGGACATCGTGAAAAACTCAGGCTCCCCGAACGTCACCCCCTGATCAAACTCGAACGCCTCGTCAGAAGCCGTCTCCGGCTGCCACGCACCGACCGACCTAAACACATAAATCGACTCGATCAACGGCGAGATCCCACCCGCGGCCGCAATGACATCAAGCAACCTCGTGTCCAAACGATTCAGCGGATATTGCCCGGGACGTGAAATGCTCCCCACAACCGAGTATTGCATGGAAGGAGACGATACTCGGCTCACCTGGACATCCGCGTCGTCGATGATGTCCGCCTCGCGCAAACGAGCCTTCACCTCCAACTCCAACTCGCGCGGCGTATACCCCATCATCTTCACAGGCCCGATCACCGGAAGCGTCTCATACCCCGTGTTACCAACACGCACCTGGACCGTCGTCGCCGCACCAGCCAGCATCACCTCATACATCGTGACATTCAGCACATCACCAGGGCCGATCGCCAACTCCGTATACCGCGGAGTCAAGTCGTCCGAACTCGGATCTTCGGCACCCTGAATTCCCGTCGGCTCCTCCAAGATCGTGATGCTCTCGCGAATCTCGTTGCTCGCCGACGATGTGAAATTCCCCACCTGAGTCGGATCGAGGAGCCCGTTCTTAAACCACTCCGCACTGCCCATCCCGCTACAGCCGACCGCAAACGCACCAACAACCACAACGCCGGCCAGCATTCCAAAACAACGCAATCGACCCGAAGCGCCAACGTGTCGCCACACGAAAACAGACCTGCAGTCGCATCCACCCCCTCGGGCAGACGCCCTCCGCGGATTCATGTGCCGGCGTCCATCAGGACGCAACCACGCCTCTCCACGCATCCGAAACTCATCTGGTTTTCTAAACACTGCATCAGGCTCCATTGATACCCAGGATACCCAGAGCCGCCGGCAGATATCGCCACGCCATTAGGCTGAATATCGCAGATATCCGGCGTCACATTCGCGGCTATTCACCGGGACGATCCCTATTCCTCGCTCGCTTTTATCGACGCCACACACAACCGATAACAAGCAAGAAACAGGACAAAGACGGGGTTTCATTGCCGATTCCGCCGGAAGCAGCATTTGCGCAACCCACTGCCGAATAAGCACTTTGGGCCGATAATCACCGGCCTTACGCGCGACGGGCCACGTCACCCGGGGACAACCCACAACATCAACCCTGGGAGGCGCTTTACTCCCCCGCAACCCGAAGCGCAATTCTTGCGCGGCGCTTCAGGATAACCTGCTATACGCACGCCAAACCCTCCTAGTTCAGGCTACTTTCCCCCATCGCCGATACTCGTGCAGCGGACCGTATGCGGAATGGAAGCCCACCCCAAAATCACGGCGCCTCCACCTCGCCAGAGTCCGCACCGCCGAAAAGGATGCCAAAATCATGGATGTCACCATCCTTGGAGCAGGAGGCCACGGCAGGGTTGTTCTCGATATCCTCCGACAGGCTGACAACTACAAGCCTGTCGGATTCCTCGACAACAACAAGGCCCTCCACGGACGCCGTATCGATGGAATGCCCGTCCTCGGCGGACTCGAACGCCTCAACGACCTTCGTGAACGTGGAATCTCCGGCGCCATCATCGCCATCGGCGACAACGGCGTCCGCCGCGCCATGGCCGACATCATCGAGCAATTCGGCTTCGAACTCGTCAACGCCATCCACCCCTCTGCCCAACTCGCCTCCAATGCCTCTATGGGAAGAGGTGTCGTCATCGCCGCCGGCGCCCTCGTCTGCGCCCACTGCCAAATCGGCGACTACGCCATCCTCAACACCGGCTGCATCGTCGACCACGAATCCATGATCGGCACCTGTGTCCACATCTGCCCCGGAGTCCGCCTCGCCGGCCACGTCACCGCCGAATCCGGCGCGTTCCTCGGCATCGGCGCAACAGTCATCCAAAACATCCGGATCGGGTTTGAAGCAGTCGTCGGGGCCGGCTCAGTCGTCATCCACGACGTAGACCCAATGACAACAGTCGTCGGCGTCCCAGCCGTCTCAACCAAAGACGCCCCCTCAGCCTTTGAGCTCGCTTCGCTACTCGCACCTACCCGAGACCCCCGAGACCCCATGGCCATCCACGCAGAATAAAACGTTCGCCGACTCCACAGCGGACTAAAACGTAGATCGGTTCCGCAGACCCGACAACATATGAACACGTCGTACCCCCCCGTGTCAGGCCAGTGGACCCGACCTACGCAACCAACAGGATGACAACCATGATCGAAGGACAAGACATCATTCTGCGGCTGTTTCGGGAAGAAGACCTGGAGGAGTTCGTCACACTCCACAACCGCTACGCCGAACGGGGCGAGTTCTTTCCGGTGTCCTTGCGCTCGATGACTTCATTCCGCAAGGACTTTCAGGAGACCGGCTGGTGGGGCGATGACCAGGGCCGCATGCTCATCACCGACCGCCAGGGTCGGACGCTGGGCATGATCTTCTACTTCAAAGGCGCGCCGTTCCAGGAAGGGTACGAGGTAGGCTACACGCTCTTCAGTAGCGAGGACCGAGGCAAGGGCATCCTGAGCGAAGCCCTCCCCCTCTTCAGCGCCTACCTATTCGAATCAAAACCCATCCACCGCCTCTACCTCCACACGGCCCCAGGCAACGCCGCGTCAAGAAGAGTCGCCGAAAAATCCGGCTACCGCCACGAAGGCACCCTCCGCGAGGCCTTCTTCCTCCGCGGGAAGTATGTGGATAACGAGGTGTACTCGATGCTGCGAGGCGAGTGCCCGACGGTGGCTGAGCTGCTGCAGAACTAGAGCCGCTTGTGCGTAAGTGTAGCGGTCGACGCCCCTGTCGGCTGTCACGGATAAGAGCCGCGACCATCGCTGCATACTTCGGTATTCACAGTTCGGAGACCGATGCCCTTCTCGATCCCGCCACTTACGTCTTGCGAGTAATCCGGCGAAGATGGTGGCGAAATGGAAGCCTGCATGCTACCATGGCTCAGTCCTCTCGGCTGGGCAGGCCCCAAGGACATAGCACCTCGGGCGACTCACGCTAGTCGCCACGTTTGCGGCAGACGCCAACGGGCAACAAATCAGTGAAGCGGACGGACTCGCCATGACGCCTGAATACGAAGAATGCAAGGCCCACCTGGAAGACCTCATCCAATGGTACACCAGCTACCATGGCTCTCGGAACGAAGCTACGACTAGGCTTCACATAATAGATCGCCTGTTGTTTGAATGCCTAGGATGGGATCGACAAGACGTCTCTGCCGAGGAATCCCACCAAGGCACCTATACCGATTATTCCCTTACCACAACGCGCCCAATCCTGATTCTTGAAGCTAAGAAGGAAGGTGCATACTTTACGCTACCTGCGGGAAAGCCTCATCCGCGCTACAAGATCCGTGGACTCAAGCAAGATATCCCCAAACTTGGAGAAGCCATTCAGCAGGTCATGATGTATTGTCAGGATCGCGGCGTTCCATTTGGCGCTGTGTGCAACGGGCACCAACTCGTCGCCCTGATCGCGACGCGAACCGACGGCGTGGCACCTGACAATGCCGATGCCCTAGTGTTCCCATCCTTGGACACCATGCTCTCTCGATTCACCGAATTCTGGGATGCCTTATCCAAGGCGGGACTGCAAGACAACCGGTTGGGAGCCATGCTATGCGGTGCGCGGCGCCCATTGCTGCCGCCAAAGCTCTCTGCCTCTCTTCACACCTACCCAGGTAGCAAGCGGCGAAATGTGTTCCAAGCAGAACTGCAAATAGTAGCAGAGCACGTGCTGGAAGACCTCACTCGAATCGATACTCTGGAAGAACGGTTCCTTGAGCAGTGCTACTGCAGGAGCGGTGCTCTCTCTCAGCACTCTACGCTCAGCAAGAAGATTCTATTGGCGAGGTACGCCGCTCTTTTTGATTCGCGTACTGGCGCGCCAACGACCGTGCCAGCGAAGGATGGCGCCGTTGTCTCGACAGAAGCTTTTGCTGCCTCCCTAAGCAGGCGGCCTATTCTGCTTATTGGGGACGTAGGCGTCGGAAAGTCCATTTTCGTTCGCCATCTTATTCGGGTCGCCGCCCCAAGAGTCTTTGAGAAAGCTGTCACTCTCTATCTCGACCTTGGAACAGAAGCGACGCTGACAACCTCCTTGACTTCCTACATCACTGGAGCCATACGATCGCAGCTGCGCGAACAATACAATACAGATATTGAGGAGAAGAACTTCATCCACGGCGTATACAATCTGGAGCTTGAGGATTTCCGTCGTGGCCTCTATGGTGATCTACAGCAAGATGATCCTCAGAAGTACCTCGCCGAGGAAATTCGTTTCCTTGAAAACCAAGTACGCGACGCCCACAAGCATTTGCGTCGATCGTTGGAGCACATCCAAAAAGCTAGACGCAAGCAGATCATCGTCTTCTTAGACAACATTGATCAGCGAGAGCCGCCAATGCAGGAGGCCGCCTACCTGGCTGCTCACGAAATGGCGGCAAACTGGCCAGTTACGGTGTTTCTGGCTCTTCGCCCTGAAACGTTCAACCAGTCACGGAGTGCAGGTGTCCTTGCAGGTTATCATCCCAAAGCCTTCACGATCGCGCCTCCTCGCATCGATCGCGTTGTTGAGAGACGCCTCAAGTTTGCGAAGGCGCTCACTCAGGGAGACATTGTCATAGAGGCAAATGCGGCGGCAACCTTTCATCTCGACAAACTCGACACCTTACTTGATGCATTATTGTTCTCGATTGACAAGAACAAAGAGCTTATCGAGTGTTTGGATAACCTTGCAGCCGGGAATGTGCGACTTGCCCTTGACACTGTCCGCGCCTTCTTGGGTAGTGGTCACGTTGATACTGCCAAGATAGTGGAGCAATACCTGCGACCTGGTAGATACATCATTCCCTTACACGAGCTCTTACGGGCCGTCATCTACGGTGACACAGAGTACTATGATCCGGACCACGGACCAATTGTTAATGTCTTTGATGTGTATAGCGAAGACCCCAAAGAGCATTTCCTGGTTCCACTTACTATTGCCTGCCTGAAGGAAGCTGGTAGGCGCGATGGTTCGACTGGATACGTAGAGAGCCGTCGATTCTATGACGAGCTTCAAAGTATGGGCTTCGTACCAGAACAGATCGATCGCGCCATCGTGAAAGCGTGCAAGAGACGTCTTGCTGAAGCGGCTGGCAACATCTTTCCCGCTTCTGATGAGGCAACGCAATATCAGTATAGGCCGACTACGTTGGGCGCGTATCACCTTCTGAATCTCCTGCCGATGTTTCAGTATGTTGATGCTATGATTGTTGACACGCCCATTCTAGACTCCAATGTTCGAAGCCAAATACACGACGAGGCGGGCATTACTGGACGATTGAGACGCTGCGAGGCGTTTAGGCGGTACCTCGACAAGTGCTGGGAGCGATTCGACTGCAGAGGCACACCGCTGGATTGGAAGGGCATTTCAGCGAAGTTAGAGGCTCATATTCAGCTCATCAAGAGTAAGGCAGGGAGGAAGCGAGGTTAGCTCCTTTGATTCTGGTGGTCAGCTCCTGGTTTGTATTGCCTACACTAGTGCAGCGAAAACAGCTTGCCACGCGACCATTATCCTTGTGCAACCGCAGTGGTGATATCAATCCACCAACTTCGACTCCGGCACGTCCGCGTCCTTCTCCGGCAACCGAAACTGATCCGGCCGCTCCTTCAGCACCTTGCGAAGCCAGCTCTCGGGATAGCCTACTTCCTTTGCCCGGCCGGGCGTCTCCTGTACGTAGCCGTCGTTGTACTTTGTCACGAGGTACTTACCCAACTCGCGCCAGCGGTCGACTGTCATTTCGGCGTGGGAGACCGAGTAGTCTGTCAGGAATCGGCGGGCCAGGTCCGGGTTGGTCTTTAGCAGCTCGACGGCTGTACTCTCAATAACGGGCTGGAGGGCGAGGAAGTTCCCCTCGATGTCGGCCTGCACCGCCTGGATATCCTTGATCATGGCCGAGTAGCGGATGTTGGCGAAGTTCGCGACGAAGTTGAACGCCCACCAGGCCGAATCCCAGGAGAATTGCTTCAACTCGCCGACCGTGTACGACTCCGGTATCGCGTCGATCCCGCAGTACAGCGGCACGTAGCACGTTGTGTAGGTGTCATCGACGCCGTACCAGTAGAGCCCGCCGACGGGGTCCGGCAGCCACGCACGCGACTGTGAGACGAAGGTGAAGCCTGTTTGCTGCGTCGAGATCGGCCGCTCCCACGTGTACTCGACGCCGTCCACCGTCCAGACAATCGGCCGCCATCGGTTCGGCGTGCCATAGGGCCCGGCATCCACCCCCTTGGTCATATCAATGTCCGTGCCCTCATAGTGGTCCCGCATCAAGGAGAACACGTCGGCAACGGACAGCTTCTTATCAGGCTTGATCCAGAGCGGATAGGGCTTGGCGCCCTCGACACTCCGGTGGTAATCCGAAGAAAGCCCCAGCGACGGCGCCGCCCGACGAAACAGACTCCACACCCGAGCATCGCCGTACCGTCGGTTCTGCGGCGTCGAAGGGCAATAGGCCTCATTAAACAGAAACGGCTTTCCGGATGTCGGATCGTAGTAGCCGCGCTCCGTCGCGAGCGAAACCACATTCTTGGAGTACAAACAGTTCTCCGGATCATCCAACGGAAACTCGCCGATCCGCGCCTTGTTGGCGTGGCAGCAGATGACGCCGTCCGGAATCCGAAGTGCCACCCACGCGGCGCCCTTACCCCCCTTGCCCGTGCCGATGATCTCAAGGAGCCAAACCTCCTTTGTGCCGGCAATTGAAATCGACTCCCCTTCCGAACGATAACCATGTTCGGCAACCAGCCCCGTGATGACATCAACAGCCTCTCTCGCCGTCCGCGCCCGTTGCAGGGCAAGCCGCATGAGATCCCAATAATGCAAAAGGCCGTCAGGATTCTGAAGCTCCGCACGACCGCTGAACGTCGTCTCGCTGATGGCGAGTTGATGCTCATTCATCAGGCCGACGACTTTGTAGGTGTGCGGGACCTGTTCGATCTTCCCGCGAATCTTGCCGCCCCACGTTGTAATGTCGAGCATCGTGCCCGGCGCGTGGTCGGCGGCCGGCTCGAGACGAAGATGCGGATGAAACTCACCGTCGCACGTATAGGTGATAATCACGGAGCCATCAGCAGATGCCCCGCGCGTCACGAGCAAATTCGTACAGGCCACGCAAAATTGCGGAACCATCCAAACGCAAGCGACCGTGCAAAGATGTATCGCAAAAAACCGCCGAATCATCACGCCACCCTTTCATCCCGCCCCGACAGGCCCACACCTCACAACAAAGCCCACGAACTCACATTCGTGGGCCCTGAGAATAACGAAAGAAACTCAATCATTCCCCTGAAGCGACAAACGGTCAGACAAAAACAAAAAGCCAACAGCTAATAGCTGATAACTGATAGCTGATAGCTACCCACACATTACTCCCCCACAACATACTTCAACGCCTTAATCTGCTCCTTGGTCGCGTCCTCTGGAAAATCATGCGCCACATCCTCATAAACACGGAGCTTGGCCTTGATCCCCAGCTTCGTCAATCGCTTGACAGCCTCCCGGTTCGCCTCGACAAGTGCCTCGTTATCATCCCCCCCGACCATCACCAAGACTCGGAGGCCTGCGAGTTCCTCATCCCCGAACGTCTCCTTGTCAACACTCGGGAACCTGCCGGCAACTGGAATCACGCCGGAAAACACGTCGGGATTCCGAAGGCCGAGAAACCAACTCGCCCAGGCGCCCTGGCTGAATCCAACAACAACCACCTTATCCTCATCCACCTTATACTCGTCCATGACATCATCGATGGCATCTATGATGTTCGCTTCGATCGCAAAGATGTCACGACCCCACTGGTAGCTCGAATCATCCATCTTGAACGTACCCTGAGGAGCCAGCAGGATTGCGTCAAACTTGGCGGCAGCCTTCCGCCACCGCTCCGTCGTCGCCTCCATGTTCCCGCCGAAAGGATGCAGCGCGACAATGAGCATGGCCTTCTCGGATACATCGAAGTCGTCCGGCAAAGTCACCTGCCACTCCGGATCGACCCGCTCGCCCTGCTCCTGAGCCTGAACCTGCGGACGAGCGCCCGGCGATTTCTTCGCCCTCTCCAGAATCCGGTCATACCTCGGATCGTCGCGAAGATTATCAAGATCCGAATCGCCCTTGATCAACGCAACCATGTCAGGCTGAACGCCACCCAACACAACCGCGCGATAGAGGTATCGGAAAGCGTCATCCTTGTTGCCAAGCAGCGAATACATGCAGGCCACGTTGTAGTTCGTCAGGCCCACGTCAGCCAATACCCGCGCCTCCAGCGACAAGGCCAGTGCCTTGTGACGCTCCTTGGCTTCGGACGCCTGGATAAGTTGTTGAGTCAGCCGCGTAATCCTGGCATTCAACTGCGCCGGCGTAAGCTGGTATTCAGAATCCTCGCCGACATCCACCGCCTTCCGCTTCTTCGCATCTTCGGCCGCGTGCTTCTTCTTGGCCTCCTTCTCGGCCTTTTTCTGAGATTCCTCCTTAGCCTCAGCCTTAGCCTCTTTCTTGGCCTCCTCGTCGGCTTCCTTCTTGGCCTTCTTCTCGCCAGCCTTGGGCTCACCCTTCTCCTCCGCGGCCTTCTTCTTCTTTGCGGATTTCTTCTCTTGGGTCGAGCGCATCTTCTTCACGATCGCGCGGAACTTATCTTCATTCCGAATCGTCTTGAAATCGTCATCCCCCATCAAGAAGTCGGCGTCTTTGTAGCCGGCCTCAACAGCCTTGTTGAGCCACGTGTACGCCGCATCCTTCTCACCGAGAAGGCAGTGAAGACAGGCCGTGTTGTACAGAGTCTCGATGTGATCCGGCCGAAGTTCGTGCATCTTCCCCGCGGTTTCGAGGGCCGCCTTATAGTCACCCTTCTTGTATGCTTCGTACAGCTTCTCGTGAAGAGCGATGAAATCGTCATCATCGTCCATCGCCCACGCACGTGTCGCGGCCGTGCCGACCACCAAGCAGCTCACCAAACCTGCCAGCGCAAAGAGAACCAGCCGACGGTGTTGCAGTTTCATCATGACGTCCTCCAAAGAAAAAGGTGTGCTGAAGTCCACTCCGACTCGGCGTGATCATTATACCCGCGCTGGCCGAATTCCCAACCGCGCAGCCTCCCCAAACACCCCAACTCCCCCGATGCATCCAATAACCCAAACGCAACCCTCAGGCGAAGCTAACGCCACCACCGCCACAATGCCCGCAAACTCTCCATTCTAAAAACATCACATGCCACCGCCAAATGGCCCAACATACGAAACTGGATTCCAATGCACCTCTCATAAGTCGTTGCCTGGGCGACAGTCGCTGGCTTGCCGCCTGAATGGCGAAGACAACACCGGAACCAGGATTCCGTCCATAGGCCCGCAGGCCTGACCGAATCTAGCATTGACAATGGGGAAGAATCGGGTAAAAACTCTCTAATCCTCAACAGCTCGCGCCTGTGGCTCAATTGGATAGAGCATCGGACTTCGGATCCGAGGGTTGGGGGTTCGAATCCTCCCAGGCGCGTTTCAACTTCCTAGTGCGTTGCATCGCACTGCGTGTCGATTCCCCTGCCGCCGGGGTTTCCCGTCAGATCACAGCCGCAATCTTCACAGTAGCTTGGCGCAATGCACAAGCATTCATTGTAGAGCAGATAGACTAAGAAACTATCTCAGAATTGTGGCACAGGCGTCTCGCCTGTGTTTTCACCGCCGAGACGGCGGCGCCACAATCAGCTTGGCACAGTCTTGGGGTATTCTGAGATAGTTTCTAAAGGGTCGCCTCGCACGCCTGTTCGGGGCCCGTTAAAATCGGGCCTGGCATGAACCTGAGCAATCGCCTACGACAGGATGAGGCGAAAAGCGCTTGCCGTTCGATCAAATGGGATCTATTCGCGAATCGCGTAGATCGCCCGTTCATCGGCTCTCCAATCCACGACATCCGCCAGTGCGGCCTCCATCACAGGATTGATTTCGATCACATACTCCAACACGCCTTCAAGACGATCACCCGTCTCGTCAACCGATCCGAACGCATACGCCCGAATCGTCGCCGCTTCGACAGGGCCGATGAAATACTTGCCGATCGCGGTAAAACCGAATTCCGCCTTCGTCCCGCCACCGTAGCTTTCCCCGACATACGAGGCGGCGGGAAACGGAGTAGGGTGGTTCGCACCGTCGGCGATGATCTCGTCGCCGATGTGTCCGACACCGAAACTTCGATTGTCGAATGCGCGGATGATCTCCCCACGGGAACCAAACTCGATCCTGACAAGCGGTTGTGGCGGCAGCCCTTCCTGAATGCCGTTGGCCCCGGTCGCTTCATCCACCCCATAAAGCGCCCAAGTGGAATCAGCGAATATCTGCGGCCCGCTATCGATCGGCGCCTCAATCGCAGCCCCATCAGGCATTTTAACCCTCAACGTATTCGGCAGCTCGGCGTCGTAACATCCGAGGCAAGCCGTCAAGACAACAGGGGCCGCGAGACAAACCATTCGGTTCATGCGTCTAATAATCACTGACTATCTCCATCTCTCGGCATGACGAGAACCTACTTCTCCGCCGAGGTGTGTCGGCTGAAGGGACGCTGCTCCCAGTCGCCCGGCAAGCCAAAATCCGATTCCCTGTGGGCTCATCGGTTCGTTTGTTTCGGCACTCCAACGCTAGTGCGTTGTCAACCCTAAGTTGTCGGGGTGGTTCCGCCCTGGTATTTGTGGCACCGGCGTCCCGCCGGTGGAAGACACAGGCGAGACGCCTGTGCCACAGAAACCGTAAC
>CAZTAR010000080.1:0-13507 GCA_964611695.1 uncultured Planctomycetaceae bacterium
TCTCACACAACGCTCGATACACTAACCCTGGAGCAACGGGCTTTCATCCCCATCTAATCTCCACAGTCGTGGCGCGGGTTCTCGCCATCGCGGCTCCGATCTGGCAACGTACACAGGCCGGTCTTCAAGATGCGAACGAGGTGTGGGTGGTCTTTCGCTTGGGCTTGGTACGCGTGGATGCCTTCGAGCTCTCGTTCGATTCGCTTGGCGCCGTGCGGGCGCAGCACCTTGATTGCACGAAAGAGCCCAGCCATCAGTTCTTCCGCGAGCCAGACAACGCCAAACGCACCCTGACCGATGACCTTGACGAAGCGGTAGTCTGGGATGCGCGGCGGGGCGTCCGACGAAACGCGTGGTCGGGTCGGCAGGCCGATCGTCTGCGTCGGGATGGAAGTTGCCTCTTCCCTGCTCATGCCCACCTTTCCGTCTCGTTTGGCGTTTGGCATAACACATGAATGATACCCGATTCATGGTGTCATATTCAACGGGCAACGAAGTAATCCGAGCCGGGTTCTGTGAACCCGGTGCACTGTGCTCACAAAGCACGGCTCGGGTTGCAACTCTGTGCTCACAGAGCACGGCTCGGGTTGCTGCATCGTGTTCACTGAACGCTGCTCGGGCATTCAAGCGTCTCGCGAGGTCTCCGGCATGCTGTCGAACAGTGGCTTGACTTCTTCCCGTCGTTCGCGGAGTTCGCGGATATCTCCAATAAACATGGTTTCCACCTCGCATTCCTGGAGCCGTCGCCAGCAGGATTCGCACTGTTCGACATGCGCCCGAAGCCTGTCAAGCTCGCCGCCTTTCGCCCCCGCGAGGAGTTGTTCGATTTGTTTGTCCGTCAGGCAACGCATGGCGAACCTATCCTTGCTCCTCGTCGTCGGTGATTTGCTGCAAGATAATCCGAAGCCTTCTAAGCATCCGCGTTTTACTAATGTAAATCGCATTCGGCGTCGTTTTGAGAAACGCCGCCACCTTGGCAACAGGCCACTCTTTCAACGCGTACAAGTCGAACGCCTGGTATGTATTCGGATCGCTCTCACGACGGAGGCTTTCGATTGCCATATTCAGTTGCTCAAGCGCCCATTCGCGTTCGTAGGCCTCGCGCACCGCATCCGGTGCAACGGGTTCGAGCGGTCGGACGGAACCGAATGTCGCGGCGCCATCGAGTGACGTGTGAGCACGACGAGCATGGTGCTTGTGGATTTTGTTCTGGGCGATGCCGCCGAGCCAAGACTTGAGTCGTCCTCGCTCCCGTCGGTATCGGCCCGAGCGGTAGGCCGTGATGAATGTAGTCAAAGTTTCAGCGACGACGTCCTGGGCATCCGAGTCGGACATACCCACACGCTTGGCAAAGAAAAGAAGCATCGACGTGTAACGGGCGTAGAATCGCCCCCAGGCGCGGCCGTTCCGCGGGTTTTCGAGTCCTTGCAGCAGGGTTGTGCTCGTGAGACTTGGCATGGTTCTATGACTTATACCGACGCCGAAGCGAATTCTTTCAGGCTTGTGCTCTAAATCAGCTCAAAAAAACGTGGGCCGCAATCTCTGGACCGGACGGACACCCGTGATGCGCTTCCGGCTGAGCGATTCTCCGACATCTTACCATCAATTCGTGATTTGCCGTGCCGGACGATCTTGGGCGATTTGCGGCCGGGACCAGGGCAACGTTGACTGACCGACAGTGTCGTCCGGCAGTGGGTTTGGTGGTATCATAAAGGGTTCGCGATTTCGGATTCGCGTGGTGTTGCGGGGGCGGAGGCATTGCCCAATCTTTAGGAGAAGCACGATGAAGCACTCTGCGAAGTACTTTCTGTCGGCCTTGATGTTTGCGTTAACCCCGGTCATGGCGGAGCCGCCAGTCATTCCGCCTGAGGCGGGGCTGCCGGTCATCGATTGGCAAGACGCCAAAAACTACATGGACAAGCCTGTGATCGTTCAGGGCAGAATCGTTCAGGCGAAAAACATCGGCCGCCACTGCTTTCTGAACTTCGACATGGCTCGAACTTTCACAGCGGTCATTCATGAACCAAATTACAAGAATTTTCCCACCCCCCCCGAGGGGATGTACGCGAACAAACTCATCCGCATCCGCGGCGTCATCAGCACGTACAACGACAGACCTCAGATCGAGATCGTGAAACCGGATCAGGTCACGATTCTCGAAAAAGAGGAAAAGATTCCGCCGCCGCCCCAAAAGAAGGCGCCGCGTGTGTTTGACGGGACGGTCAAAGTCGCCACATACAACATACTGAACCTCTTCGATGAACACGACGATCCCTACCACTCCGACGAGGGAACACCCGCCAAGCCTCTGGAACAAATGGAGAACGTCGCGAAGACAATCCGATCGATCGACGCGGACGTGTTGGCGCTCCAGGAAATCGAAAACCGTGGTTATCTGGAACGATTCGTGACTGCCATGCTGGGTGACATGGGCTACGACCACGTCGTCTGCATCGAGAGCAACGACCGCCGCGGCATCGACTGCGCAGTGTTGTCCAGGTTGCCGGTCGGCCCGGTCACGTCCTATCGCCACTTAAGATTCGATGATGGGGCCGGAGGTAAAATGAGGTTCCGCCGAGATCTCTTGCAAGCACGAATAGAGCCCGAGGGCTATTCGCCGTTCTCCGTTTTTGTCGTGCATTTAAAAAGCAAACGTGGCGGTTCGGATACGACA
The DNA here is from genome assembly GCA_964611695.1 of uncultured Planctomycetaceae bacterium. Lineage (GTDB taxonomy): Bacteria > Planctomycetota > Phycisphaerae > UBA1845 > UTPLA1 > CAZTAR01. Next base: position 2,675 of record CAZTAR010000080.1, read on the forward strand.
GAAAACTTGCGCGTCGCGGAAGCGAAGCAGGCACGGGCCGTGTTCGACGACATTTTGGCTGCAGACAAGAACGAACTTTTCCTACTCTGTGGCGACTTCAACGACACTTGGGAGAGTGCCACGTTGAAGGCACTCGTCGGAACAGGGAGGGATGTGTTGCGTAACTTTTTGGACGATTTGCCGCCTGATGTCGAAACGTACAATCGACGACACAAGTCAACAATCGACTTCATTCTCGCTTCCCCGGCGATGGGCCGGTGTTATGTCCGCAAATCGTGTCGGGTGATTCCCGGGAGCGTTGAAACCTCAGGCTCGGATCACAATCCTGTAATCGCAGAGTTCAAGCTGCCAACGACAAAATGATGTCGCTGACATCAAAGGGGTCTTCGCGTCTCCCAACGATGTCGGATGGATCGAGATCATTTGGCAGCAATCGATACTGCGGTGGGCACACTTTGTGGTGGCTCGGCCGAAAGGAATTCGCCGCGTTTTCCACCTTTTTCAGACAGGAAACCCCCACCCTTGAATCTGGTGGGCAGGGCATTCAGAGAAAAAGATTTTTCGTTATAGGGCAAAAATCGCACTTCTAGCGACTAAAAGATTCTTAAATCTTCAATGGGAACTTCCATTCCCTCAGGATGAGACTCAACCCGATTAGTGTCCATAATACTATGTTAAGAATAATGTTACACGAGTCGGCCCTGGTTGGCTACCAGGAATAGCTGCATTGTCAGCCGATCGGTTCACTGATTCCGCCATTGTTACAAAAAAGGTGTGACGGATTGCAGTAAAAAAAATACCCTGTTACGGCGTAAAGATGTTGACAGTGAATTCGTAATGTAGCTAAACTCCGCCCTTTACGTCGGGCGATAAAGCCTGATAAGCCCTGTCTCTAGGCTGTGATAGGGCTGGGATTCCTGTCGGCTTTGATCGGAGCGTTCCCGCTGACCAAGGCCTTTCGGAATTCCAGTAAGGAAGTGTCTGAGTAACCAAGTAGGGAACACTTTGCAGAAGTGAGGTTTTCTTATGGCAGCTATGGATTTCGTACTTGGCGCGCTGATCGGCCTGATTGACCTGAACCCGCTCTTGGATCTGGTCTTTGTTCCGCTCAGTTGGCTACTGCTCTGGTGGCACTAAACGAGAGAGTGTTTTCCACGCCATGAGGCGGGGCTCTTGTAAACGTAGAGTTTGTATTTAGGAAGGAAAAGCGAAAATGGCAGCTATGGATTTCGTACTTGGCGCTCTGATTGGTCTGATCGACCTCAACCCGCTCCTGGACCTCGTCTTCGTTCCGCTCAGTTGGCTCCTCCTTTGGTGGCACTAAGAGCGAATCGATAGACGGAGGACTCTGATCACAACCACAATGTGGTTGGGTCGAGTTCTCTGACAGGGTCGAGATCGGTGGTGCTTCCGGAATTCCGGTGTACCACAACGGGATGTAAGGTCTCGACCGTCAAGACGGTGATTCTGAATCGGTGTTCCAAAAGGCCTGTGCCGGAATCTTCCGTTTTGCATCCCATGTTTGAATTGAAGGACGTGGGAAACGCCGAAAAGGCGTGAGCTTCTGCGTCTGCTAGCAGATGCAGGACCTGGGTGTTCAAGGACGCTCAGGTCCTGTTTGCATTGGTAAGCCGCTTGGATGAACCCCGAGCGGCTCTTTCACGGGGGGCCTTGCAAATACGTCGCAACCATTAGAATAGCACCTCGAATCCGATACGAGAATCCCTGCAAGTTTGCCGCTATACTGGCGCACGTCGCTCTAGGATCAGTGGAAGATAACACAGCCGGAACTGCTCCGGCTCTCCCCATGGGCATTGTCGGAGGTTGAAACACGAATGGCGAAGGTCGAGGTTCCAGAAGGCCTGTGGATGCGCTGCGAAGGTTGCGAAAAGATGATCTTCAAGAAGGTCCTCGATGAGCATCTGCGGGTTTGCCCCGAGTGCAATCTCCACTATCGTGTTGATGCAAGAACACGAATCCGCCAAGTCACCGATTCCGAGACATTCGAAGAGTTCAACAACAACCTGACCTCGACAGACCCACTGAACTGGCGTGACCGATCCACCTACAAGTCGCGGCTGATAGCCGCCGAGCGCAAGACGGGCCTGAGTGACGCCGTCCTGACTGGAAGAGCCTACATCAAAGGGCGGCCCGTAATTCTCGCGGTCATGGATCCATTCTTCGTCATGGGCTCCATGGGTTCTGTTGTTGGCGAGAAGATCGCCAGTGCGATTGAGCGCGCAACGGAACTCTCACTTCCCCTGGTAATCTTCACGTGTTCCGGCGGGGCGAGGATGCAAGAAGGCTTGGTGAGTTTGGTGCAAATGGCGAAAACTTCCTCCGCACTCGCCAGATTCGACGATGCCCGTGGCCTTTATATCGTCGTCATGGTTGACCCGACCACGGCCGGCGTGGCCGCGAGTTTCGCCTCGTTGGGCGACATTACACTCTCCGAGCCTCGCGCGATGATCGGCTTTGCCGGGCCTCGCGTCATTTGGAATACCGTCAAGACCGAGTTGCCGGAAGGTTTTCAGACCGCCGAGTTCATGGTTGAACACGGTTACGTCGACCGAATCGTCGAACGGGCAAACTTACGAAGCGAAATCGCGAGGATCATCGACTACTGCGGCAAATAGGCCGCGGACGTTCCTTTCTCCACCGACTAGGCAAACCAGTCTGAGTACAGAGCCGCTCGGCCTTTGGAGAACAAGGAAACACGCGAGGCGCCGATCATCCGACATCAGGTCCACATCCCATGCTTATCAGCGTTCTGTTAGTCTTGGCCGGGGCGGCCCTGCTGCTCATCGGTGGCGAGTTGCTGGTTCGGGGCGCGGCATCGCTGGCCCGCTCGCTCGGCATCTCCGGGATGGTCGTCGGTCTGACTGTCGTCGCGTTCGGAACCTCCGCCCCTGAGTTTGTCGTCAGCGTTCTGGCGGCCGTGCGAGGGAATACGGCCATCTGCGCCGGCAACATTGTCGGCAGCAACATTCTCAACATCCTCGTGGTGCTGGGGGCAACAGCGTTAATCTGCCCTATCAAGGCAAGCGCGAGCTTTGTCCGCCGAGAAGTGCCTGTCATGGCCGGGGTTTCACTGCTCGTCTGGTACTTCGCCGGCAACGGAAACCTATCGTCCACTGAAGCAGCCATACTGCTTGCACTGCTGGCGGCCTACACCGTTTTCGTCGTCTGGATCGCTCGCCAAGAGCGGAAGAGCGTACGGCAAAAATTCGACGCCGAGCACCCCTACAGCAAGCGATCCCTGCTCATCGAGGCCGTCATGGTTGTCGCGGGCCTGAGCCTTTTGACCGGTGGCTCGGAGGTGTTTCTGCGCGGCGCGGTGGATGTCGCACAGCGGCTCGGCATCAGCGAAACGTTAATCGGCCTGACGCTCGTGGCGTTGGGCACGAGTCTGCCGGAGTTGGCCGCGTCTCTCATTGCGGCCTATCGCAAGCATCCCGACATCTGCCTGGGTAACGTTGTGGGAAGCTGCATCTACAACCTGCTCTGGATCGGCGGTACGGCGGGACTCGTGGGGGTGACGGATGGCGTACGCGGGCTACCTTTTGATGTGGGCATGCGATCGCTTCATCTTCCGATCATGGTGTTTTCCGCCGTCGTGATGTGGCCGATCATCGTGGCCGGCCTTCAGGTCTCGCGACGCAGCGGCGTGTTTCTCCTGTTCGTCTATGCCGCTTATGCGACTTGGATCATCTGGACCCGAGTATAGAGGCTTCGGGCTGAGTGTGGCACCCAGCGTTCGACTTTGTGGGGGGCGAGCAAACCGGTAATCCCCGTCGGCCACAGGGGGCCGACGCTACGACAAAGCATGTGTTCTCAACGCGAAAACCCTCTCGTGCTCCGTCAAGCGTCACATGAGGGATACGCGGGCAACGTGTGTGCCACTGGCGGCTTGTCCGCCAGTGCGAAATAACCAACAACCGCTCACAGGACACTGGCGGGCCAGCCGCCAGTGCGATCTTGGCCGCTGATACGCACAAGACACTGGCAGACAAGCTGCCAGTGGCACCCATCACGTGACCTGTCACGACGCACTAGAATGCTGCCTAGGCAGTCTCGCTGTCGTGGTCCTGGCTGAAGCCTGACAGGTCTTCTGCATTCAGACCCGATTCCCGACGATAAACCATTGCAGGCAAACACTATTGGCTTCGGAACGGATCATGAATATCCTGGGCATCTCCGCATTCTACCACGACAGCGCCGCCGCCCTCGTGCAAGACGGCCGCATCGTGGCCGCCGCTCAGGAGGAACGGTTTACCCGCAAGAAACACGATTATCGCTTCCCGCAGAATGCCATCGACTATTGCCTCGAAGCCGGCGGAATCACGCCGGACCAGCTCGATCACGTCGTATTTTACGATAAGCCGCTACTGAAATTTGAGCGGCTGTTGGAGACGTATCTGGCCTACGCGCCGGTCGGCTTCAAGAGCTTCCTCCAGGCAATGCCGCTGTGGCTTCGGCAGAAGTTGCACCTGCCGCGCGAGATGGACCGAGGATTGCGCCATCGCTACAAGGGGCGATACGTCTTCGTCGAGCACCACGAATCACATGCCGCCAGCGCATTCTTCCCTTCGCCTTTTGACGAGGCTGCCATCCTGACGCTTGACGGCGTCGGCGAATGGGCGACCGCCAGCCACGGCGTGGGACGCGGCAACAAGATCGATATCACCCACGAGTTGCATTTTCCACACTCACTCGGCCTGCTCTATACCGCTTTTACTTATTACTGCGGATTCAAACCGAATTCCGGCGAATACAAGTTGATGGGCCTGGCTCCCTACGGCGAACCGGCCTACGAAGATCTCATCCGCAAAGAGATTCTCGACATCAAGCCGGACGGCTCGCTGCGGATGGACATGTCCTTCTTCAACTATTGCCAGGGCCTGACGATGACGAGCCGGAAGTTCCATGCCCTGTTTGGCGCCCCGCCGCGCAAACCTGAATCGCCGCTGACGCAGCGAGAGATGGACATCGCCGCGTCAATACAGAAGGTGACGGAAGAAGTGATGCTCCGCATGGTCCGCCATATCCACGAAGAAACAGGCATGAACAACCTGTGCCTGGCAGGCGGTGTAGCCCTGAACTGCGTCGGCAACGGCAGGATTCTCCGCGAGGGGCCGTTCGAGAACATCTGGATTCAACCCGCTGCCGGTGATGCGGGCGGATCACTCGGCGCGGCGATCTTCGTCTGGCATCAGCTTCTTGGAAACCCGCGCGTAGCCGAGGAGGGAGATTCGCAGAGCGGTTCTCTATTGGGGCCGAGTTTTACTGACACGGAAATCAAAGAACATCTGGACCAAGCCGGGGCAAAATATCACCACTTTGAGGACGAAGAAACGCTCGTCGAGAAAATCGCCGATGCGATCGAAGATGAAAAAGTGGTCGGGCACATGGCGGGCCGGATGGAGTTCGGCCCGAGGGCGCTGGGGTCACGGTCGATCATCGGCGACGCTCGATCGCAGACCATGCAATCGATGATGAACCTGAAGATCAAATTCCGGGAATCGTTCCGGCCGTTCGCGCCTTGCGTGATGCGTGAACATGTGGACGAATACTTTGAGATGCGGCCCAACGAGGATAGCCCGTACATGCTGCTCGTCGCGCCTGTCCGTGAAGAGAAGCGAACACCGCCCAATGGCGCCGACAAGACCGGTCTGGACAAACTCAAACAGATTCGCTCCGTCGTGCCCGCGATTACGCACGTCGATTACTCCGCTCGCGTGCAGACAACCGATCCCGTGCGGCATCCTCGAATACACCGTGTCATGTCGCGTTTCAGGGATCGCACAGGCTGCCCGGTCATTATTAACACGAGTTTCAACATTCGCGGCGAACCAATCGTGTGCTCGCCGGACCATGCGTATCGGTGCTTCATGGCGTGCGACATGGATGTTCTGGTTGTGGACAATTTCGTATTGTACAAAGACGAGCAGCCCCAGGCGAAGGAACGCGAAATCGACGCCTACAAGGCCCAGTTTGAATTGGATTAACGCCTGATGTCGATGGTGCAGATTGATTGGAATCCGACCCACCGGATGCTGCGGAACTTCGGCTTGATTGCTATAGTCGCGTTCGGCGTCATCGGCGAGCTTGCGTACTGGCGCATCTTTCTGTTCAGCGGCATGAGCGCCGGGGCCGCGTCGACAACCGCCTATGTCCTCTGGGCGCTTGGCCTCTATTGTGGTCTGTTCGCCTTTGTCGCACCGATGGCGGTCAAGCCGGTATACATCGTGCTCACGGTTGTGGCCTATCCCGTTGGTCAAGTCGTGTCACACCTGGTGATGGCGATGATCTATTACCTGGTCTTCACGTCGATCGGCATTGTGCTCAAGCTGATCGGCCGCGACGCCATGAACCGCGGATTCGATCCGTCGGCCGCGACCTATTGGGTCCGACGTCGACCGCCAGACAGTACAAAACGTTACTTTCGTCAGTTCTAGAGCAAGGTTGCCTGTCATGAGTGCGGACGATCACACACCGGATACGCAAACGACCGACGAGTTCACGAGTCATGCGGCAGAAGCCCGCGTCAGACTGGTGGCTGAGTTCTGGGACTTCCTCAAGCACAACAAGAAGTGGTGGCTCTTACCAATCCTGCTTGTGTTCGTCGTCATGGGGGTTCTGATCGCTCTCAGCGCAACGGGTGCGGCACCTTTCATCTATACGCTGTTTTGATGAGAATGCTCTTCTCACGCTGGCACAGCAGCCGACGCCCAGCGACGATGCCGTGTCCACAAACGACTCCTGACGGTTCTCGCCCCCGCCTTATTCTGGGACCCAGAATGTTCTCACCGCGGCCAACTCAAGGGTGTTGGCAAAGACCACGATGATAGACAGTGGAGGAGCCTCGGATTGTGCCGAGGTTCGCGGTGGGAGATGCGAGTCTCGACCGTGGGGGAATCGCAAGCAGGTGAGGAGTCTCCGACATGGCCGAATTCGAAAAAGAGCCCAGCAGCAAGGATGCGGACCCGTTGTTCTCGACGCTTCTGGCGGAGGCGCCTGAGTTGTGGGACGTCGTCGGGGAATTCGTGGAGACACTTCCGGCTCGCTTTCAGGCCATGCAGGACGCCCTGCGAGATGGCTCCCTGGATCAGGTCAGAGCGCACGCCCACCGGCTCAAAGGTGTCGGCGGAAGCTATGGCTACGAACCAATCAGTCGGCGAGCAGCGGAAATAGAGAAGGCGGCGCACGATGGTGTGATCGACGACTTGTCCACCAAGATTGCGGACATGCACGCCATGCTTTCCAGGATCAGGCAGGGCCTGGAAAGGCGCGACTAACAAGCGTGCATTTGGCCCGATTCTACGGCGTTGTCGACCACCCCTGTGTGCCGAACATACTCCCACGTTCTCCCCGCCCGTGGCCACCGTGAAAAACAGACGCCCCTCCACCGCAGACACTTCGGACACGAGAATCAAACGCGACACCCCCTTCCTTGCACAACGCAAAACCGAGCGCGTAGCATATAATGCTTTCTGCTTAACATGGAGGTGTTGCCAATGACGCGAGAACAAGCCTGGGCGCTGTTATGTGAATTCGTCGAGTCCGACGCCTTGCGAAAGCACAACCTGGCAGTCGAAGCGGCGATGCGGCACTACGCACCCATCCTCGGCGGCGATGTTGAGCAATGGGGGATCGCCGGTCTATTGCACGACTTCGACTACGAGCGATGGCCGACACGGCCGGATCACACACGTGAAGGCGCCAAGGTGCTGCGTGAACGCGGCCTGGATGAAGAAATCGTCGGCGCGGTCCTGTCGCACGTTGATTACAACCAGGATGAATACCCACGAGATCGCCCCATTCGCAAGGCCCTGGCAGCCGTCGACGAGTTGAGCAGTTTCATCGTCGCCTGCGCCCTGGTCCGGCCCACACGGCTCGGCGGCCTGAAACCCAAGTCCATCAAGAAAAAGATGAAAACGTCGGCCTTTGCCGCGGCTGTCAATCGCGATGACATCCGAGCCGGGGCCGAGTTGCTCGGTCTCCCACTGGACGAACATATCACCCACTGCATCGCCGCGCTTGAGCCTGTCGCGGCAAACCTCGGTTTATCTCCCGAATAGAGCAACTTAAGCTATAGTGTAGCGTCCGACCCCCGTGTCGGACGTCGATTACCACCGGTTTGCCACGGCCGACAGGGGCGTCGGCCGAAACTTGACCATCGCCACGGGTTGATCGGCTCCTTGGTTTTCTTCTGTTTTGAATGATCGCGGGTTATGGCGTGCCTTCTTGCGAGCGGTTTCCGGCAGCCTCGCCCTCGCCCGATTCACGCATCATCTTGCGTATCTTGTCTTCAAGTGACCGGAAGGAATGGTACTTCGTGTCGGGTCGCGTCTCCTGGCCTCCAGGCAGTGAGCAAGGGCATCCTCGTAGATCCCGGCATACATGGCTCTCAAGGCACGAGCGATGAAGATCGCCCCCAAATCGGGTTCGATCCGTTCAGCCTCAACAAGACTCACATTCCACGCATCGAAGTCTCCCTGGACAAGTTGCAGGTTCGAGAGAACCACCCAGGCGCCCGCATCATTCGGCTGCAACTCGATCGCCTTCATCCGACTGGTGATGGCGGCATCGAGCTGTGAGGTTTGAGCTTGAGCGGTACTCAGCAGAGACCACAAACTCGCATCACTCGGAGATACCTGGAGCAAGGTGTTGAGGAGTGGGATCGCTTCATTGGGGCGTCGAGCGCTCACCAAAGCGCTGGCGCGTTCCATCCGCGAATCCCATTGCACAATCATGTCCTTCGGATCAAGGAGCGATTCACCCTCCTCAACGGCCCGGCCTCGGACATATCCGAGTGCTGCCAGCTTCTCGATCGCCTCGCGATCGAGTCCCACCTCGGCCCCCTCGATCGGCTCGACACGATCGAACGATTCGACCTGTGCCGCGAGACGCGATGCGAGCACATCCGTTTCGCTTTGGTTACCGGCCCAAAGGTTGTGAAGTTCACCAGGATCGGATTTCAGGTCGTAGTACTCCGGTGTTGGCGCATCAATGTACTTGTCGTGGTGCCTGCGCAACGCATACAGCGGACTCCATCCATGATTCAATTTCGGGGCGAGCGTTTCCACGTACACAGCTCGGTCGGGATCCACTGGTTTCTTTAGCAGGCTCTCACCATCATGCCGACCCGCGTCGAGGCCGAGCAGATCCAACAATGTCGGCACGACGTCGACCGTGGCCGCGACCCGTCCGCGCACGACCTGCCCTTTGTGAATGATCGCCGGACTGTGGAAGATCATGGGAACCCTCGTGGTTGATTCGTAGATCAGCAAGCTATGGGTACTCTCACCGTGATCACCCAGGCCCTCGCCATGGTCACCAACCACAGCAATGACCGTCCTTTCGAGGAGGCCCAACTCGCGAAGGCGATCCACAAACCGTCCGACCTGCATGTCGAGGAATGCCACTTCGCCGTCATACGGATTCCGCGAATACCGCCTTTTGAACGGCTCGGGTGGGTCATACGGTGTGTGGGGGTCGAACAAGTGTAACCACATAAAAAACGGTTGGTCGGATGCTGCGTCTTCATGCTTCTGGAGCCATCGGGTCGCGGCGTCTACCACGACATCCCCTCGACGTTGCGGGTTCAGCGGCTCACTTCCCGCCGCACCTTGTTCCGGCGTAATCGCATCGTCGTAGACATCGAACCCCTGAGCGAGGCCGTACCGTCGATCCAGTACGAACGCGGCGATGAATGCTGCCGTGGAATACCCTTGTGCCTTGAGGATTTCGGCGAGTGTCTCTTGCTGAGCGGCCAAACGATACGTTCCGTTGTCGCGTACGCCGTGCCGCGGCGGATAGTCGCCGGTCATGATCGAGGCGTGAGAGGGCAGTGTCATGGGGACGACACTCACCGCGTCGTCAACACGCACGCCTTCGGCGGCGAGGGCATCCAGGGTCGGCGTCGCACCTCTCGTATATCCATAGCAATGGACACGATCCGCCCGAAGTGTATCGAGCGTAAAAAGAACAACGTTGAAATCGTCTGCCGCCCCGCTCTGAGCTTGGATGGCGAGTTGAATCGTGGACGAGGCATGCTCTTGGGTGAATCGGTTCTTCACGAACAGGAACACGAAGACCAACGCCAGCACCAACCCGGCGATCCCAACGATGGCGATAGGCCCTCGTCGACGCCACCAAGACGCCGTGCTTGTGGGCTCCGATCGTGGGGACCGATGCCGGGGCGATTGACGTTTCTTGCCTCTTTTGTGCGAAGCCATGTGGATCATCCCTCCTCACGTCGAGACTATCGCCCTGGTATCAACTATGTCGCTGGTCTGGCGAAATTATGGAGCCAAAGTTGTCCCACAACCTACCAGCACCCCGTCATGGCTTAATATGCGGGTGGTACGGGCGTCCCGCCCGTACGAAATCACGTTGCCATGGCCTTGCACGAGCGAGGCGCCCGTACCACCCAACCTGCACATTTCGTTGTGACAAAGCACAAGAGCAGATTCACTTTTTCCGTAGCGGCCGACGCCCCTGTCGGACGAGGCAAACAGTTTTTATTCTACGGCCGACACAGGGGTCGGCCGCTACGCGATTACTTAGTTCGCTCAAGCGGTCACCTGTTGCCGTCGGCGGAGCGCGACCCGGCTTCGGCATCCTCGAACCAGAACGGGTAAGGCGGGGTGGCAAGTTCGACAGCCTTGGCAAAGGCGCTTCGGGCATTGTCGGTCTGACCATCAAGGCGAAAGGCAAGACCGAGGTGATAGTGGTATTCAGCTTCTCGCGGAGACATGGTCGTGGCCTTCTGAAGGACAAAAACGGCGGACTCGGCATCATTCCTTTTGAGATGTATCCATCCCAAGG
>CAZTAR010000081.1:0-13466 GCA_964611695.1 uncultured Planctomycetaceae bacterium
CGTGCCGCTCCCGACGTCTAGCATGTCGAATGGTTCATCGTCGGCACATCGCCAGCGGAAGAGTTCCTCTAGGAGAAGCTGATAGGCCGGGCGAAACAGGACGTGCTGAACAATCGACCGATCATACGTTTTTGCCCACGATTCGAACTCGTGCCGGGCGCGCTGTTTGACTGCGCGCCCCTTGGCCGAGCCCACCTTCTTGCCCGTCACGGCGCCGCCCACCTTTCCGGATGGATCGCCGCCGAGGTTCGGGGTTTCGTTGTGATCTGTCGGTGTCATCACGAGGCCCTCATCGTAGCGGTTCAGGACCGCGAACGACAGCCCGAGGCGTCACCCCTCTTCAGTGGTAGCGTCATACCCGATCGAATGCCGGGGGCGCCGCTTGCGAATATTGGCCACGAGTCCGGCAGAACGGCGTATTCGTCAGGGGCCAAATCGGTCGGTGATGGCGCGGCTAAAGTTGCACGCCCAGAGAAACCGATACGTCTTTGCGGCCATAGCCGTGACCCACATTCCTCCCAACGATTCGCCATACTATCGACGGGAGTTCGATCATGTCGAAGCGAGAGCTAATCGACCGGATCATGGAACTAAATCGCTCGGCTCGGATCGAGTTCTTGCAGTACTTCACCGAGAACGAGCTGGCTGATTATCTTCAGCAACTCGAGTCGGTCACAGAAGGCCGGCCGATCGGTGCGACTGTAACGTCCAATAACTAGCCACCGCTTTCTCGGTAGCGACGGCCTAGGCGCTGTGCGCCTACTCAGTTTGATGGACGCATGTCAGTTGTCCTATCTCCCTTGCGTTTCCCCTGCGATAGCATTTTCGTAGTCACATCCCGCAACGCGCGAACAGTTTTTCGAGGAACAGTGGCGTCCACCTTCTTTTGTGGATATTGCCGGCCGGAGAAAGGCTCGACAATGGGATGTTCCCTATTTCTTGCGGAATTCGGCAAGTCGTTCCCGAGAACGGCGAACGATATGAGAATTGGGTCGGGATATCTCGGCGTCTGAAATGATTTGCCTGTAGGTCGCAATCGCCTGAGGGGTGTTTCCTTCTTGGACATACGAGTCGGCGACCCACCAAGCGGCGGTCGTCTTTTCTATGGTTTTGCCGCCTGCCGCCTGCTCGGCTTGGCGATAATAGCTTCTTGCCGTTCCATAGTCATACCGGTATTCAGAGACAAGTCTGCCTGCCAGGATGCCGGCGGCCCATCGCTTGAGGCCGGGGAGTTGCATCGATTGCATCGCCGTCGTGAGTTGCTGCTCGCAGTGATCCACTAGGCTACGGTCGACCTTGACGCCCTGCCCGATGATCCGTCCGAAAAGGCTAATCCCCGATCGGAATGTCGCGGGCCCCCCGATGACGGCCTTCCCTTCCTCGGGCGGGACGACATCGAGCGTGGGCATGAATCTTACCGCCGCTTCGAATTCGTCTGGATCCTCGAAGATCAAGTAGCACTCGTCCTCGCCACCCAGACGCCCCATTGGCACGTACAACATGTTTAGCAGGGTTGCGCACGTCTTCGCGTCAAGGTTGTTCACCTCAATACAAACGTCGCCATGCCGCACCTCACGGTCGGCCTTGTCGCTGAGTAGGTACAGATGGTGGAACGGACGGAGATTCCACTTGAGCCCGCTCTCTGTCCGGCCCGCGGCCTCGGTGCTGTCGACCGGCGCCTGCGAGCCCGTGGTGACAGCGTTGCCGCGGGGCGGAGAAGTCGCCGACGAATCACTGGCAACCGGCGTGGGTTCGGCCGGCTGCGTTGTCTGAGTCGGCGTCGTTGGCCGGCGACCTTGTGTTGGGTGAACAACACGCTTCGGCCGCTGCCACCAAGTGGGACCCCAGTTCCACTCCACGTTCTCGCACCCAACGGTGAGCACAAGCGGCGCGACGATGAATAGAATCGTCGCCACACGCAGACAGGGGAGCCATCGCGGAAGCCTCGTTGCTGAGCAATACCCATTAAAGCGTAATTGTATCATTGCATCTGATCAGCCAGTTCCGGTTGGGGATTCATAGCATTGTATTTTGCGGCGGAGGGCCGCAGGTGGATTGATTGTGACGGCGGCCCATGGAGTGTCAATGTGGTGAATATGAAAAAGTGGGTCGCCCCGGTTTTGTTTGTGGGCCGGCGGAACCCTCATCCCGCTTGTCTTGCCGATCGAGGAGAGTTGGTTATCGGAACTGCCGATCAATTTTGCACGGAGACTGGGCCAGTCGTGCGCCGGGGCGGCTGGTGGTCTAATGCTTGGTGAGAGAAAGTGTTAGGTGTGTTATGCGTAATGAAAAAGGAAGCATTACATTCTGATGGTCCTGGTGGGCATTCTCGGACAATCCTTCGATGCCCTCACGGATCTCCGCGGGAGGCATGACCTTCACGTCCGAGTACGATTCTCGGGTGGAAGCGGATTTCCTTCTCGCCTTCTCCGCAGGCCCGGGATATCATTGACCAATAGGTGAGGGAGAAGTGGAACCCATTCTTATGCAGGGCCATCATTTCGTGTTCCTGCTTCAGGCTTGCTCCCCCACCCGATCGGTATGATCGGCACGGCGATCGTTCGATTCGTCATGACTTGAGGGGATGTGGGAATGGTAAACTCAGCACGCTGCAGTTCATTGGGCCGAATCGTGGTCGACATGAACACGCAGTGCGACTTTCTCTTGCCGAACGGCGCGCTGCCTGTCGCGAACCGATCCGAGGTCATCCCGAATATCCGGCGAATCATGAACTGGGTCCGCATCCAGCGAATCCCCGTTATTTCAAGCCTGGAATGCCACCGCCCCGGCGAAACGTTTAACGGTTTTCCCGCACACTGTGTGGACAGAACACACGGCCAGAAGAAACTGCCGTTTACCCTGATGCCGCGACGAATCGTCCTCCATGGCGATAACACGCTGGACCTGCCACACGAGCCGTTGCGCCGGTATCAACAAGTCATCTTCACCAAACGGAATCAGGACTTTCTCTCCAATCCAAAAGCCGACCGCCTGATCAATGCGACCTTGTCACGATACATGATCGTGTTCGGCGTGTTGGCTGAGCAATGTGTCAAGTCGGCGGCACTCGCGTTTCTCGCCAGACGACGCCACGTCGCCGTCGTAACGGATGCCTGTGGCTTCTGGTGCGCCAGCGATGCCGAGCTCGCATTCCGCCAGATGGCCGCGAAGGGCGCGGTCCTTGTGACCGCCGAAGACTTGCTCAGTGGCGTCGTAGACAAGAAATTCAACTCCCTCATTCCGGAAACACCCGAAGTCGAGGAAGAGGCTTCTCAGTTGTCGCGAAAACCGATGAACGGACGCGGCAACGGCAAGTCTCGATATACACAGCCCGACACAACCTCGACCGGCAAGAAACCCAACGAACGATCCACCGACAGGCACGCGGACATCGTTCCGCCGTTTCCCCAAAAACAACGCACCCGCGCCGCCTCGCACCGTTCCCCAAAAACCCATCGCGGCTCCGCCTAGAGCATCTCCGGCATGAGATGGCATCCTCCGCGATCGTGATCAAAGCCACGCGCGTTCACAAGCGGTCAGCATTCGACTTTGTGGGGGGCGAACCAACTGGTTATCCCCGCCGGCCACAGGGGGCGACGCTACAATTGGTATCGCAATCTCACCAATTGGTTGAGGTTCTTGTTCCCATTTCTTTTCGTGGGGCCTTGAATGATGCACTTGGACATCGCCGCTCCGTGTACCTACAATATTTTCAGAGATTCTTGAAAGTATTGCTTGTCCAGTAGATCCGGGAGTGCGCACCATGTCAGAATCAACCCTTGAAGACTCCAAGGCTTTGTTCATCCGGCGATGGGGCGAGATGGGCAATTACTGGGGGATCAATCGGACGATGGCCGAGATCCATGCGATGCTCTACGTCTCGACCGAGCCGGTGTGTACGGATGACGTGATGGAGACGCTTCAGGTATCGCGGGGGAATGCCTCGATGAACTTGCGTTCCCTTGTTGACTGGGGGCTCGTCCAGCGGATTCATCTTCGTGGCGATCGGAAGGAATATTTCACTGCCTTGACGGATGTGTGGAAGATGTTCGAGACGATCATCCGGCAGCGTAGCCGTCGGGAGGTACAGCCGATCCTCGACACGATCAAGCATTGTCGGGAGATGGTGAGTGAAGACCGAGAGACGGAGAAGTCGGCGGACGCGCCTGCGGGGATCTTTCTGAAGCGGCTCGATGCGATGAACGACTTTCTCCAGGCTGTCGGGGCGATGGTGGATTTGCTGCTGAAGGTCGAATCGAGAGATATCAATCACATCAACAAGTTTGTGAAGGAGATCACCGGATAGGGCGTCCTGCGATGCCAATCCGAGCCCCAAGCGCCAGCGCGGGGTCTGTGTCATACGGACCCGTCTCACACGCTCGCTTGCGCTCGGGGCTCGGATCAGGAGCCGACACTATGCCGGATCAACCCGCTGCCTGTAGCAGGCCTGTTCGGTTGTTGAATTGCTCGATCAGTTGATCCCACGCGTCCACTTGCGTGAAGGTTTCCGTCCAGAAGTCCGGCTCCCAGAGGCGGCGCAGGTCTTCCACGTCGCGTTGTTGTTGTTCGACCCAGGTGAAGTATTTGAAGTTGTGCAGCGTCTTGCGGTCAGCGTAGCTTAGCTCGCGCATGTTGTCGTGGCCGACGCCCTCGATGTATCGCCCGAAGTGCCGCGCGGCTGTCATCGCATCGTAAGGACCGTGCTCGTCTCGCAATTCCTTGAGCCGGCTTCCGTACAGTTCGGTGGAGTCTGTCAGGACGGTGAGGATCACGTCGCGGTTGTTTAGCTCGAACATGTCCGCGGTCTTGATCGCGCCGACGAGATTGCAGATCGATGAGATGCCGAGGAGCGGAAGTTGTGAGACCGTCGCCTGCGGGACGCCTTCGTTGATGAGGAATGCCTGTCCCTCGGGTTCGTTGAAGAGCCGCAGCAGGGACATGCATTGTTCGTCGTCGATCGCGCAGATGGCGTCGGTGTTGCGGACGTTGTGAATCCAGGGCACGTGTTTGTCGCCGATGCCTTCGATGCGATGGCCGCCGAAGCCGCATCGCAGAAGGGTGGGGCATTGCAGGGCTTCGGTTGCCACAACGCGGAGTTGCGGGTGCAGCATTCGCAGGAAGTCGCCGGCGGCGATGGTGCCGGCGGAGCCTGTCGCGGAGATATAGGCGCTGAGCCTGTCGTTCGGCGCGGCAACACTCTGATAGACTTCGTTGATGATCTCGCCGGTTGTATGGTAGTGCCAGACGGCGTTGCCGAATTCTTCGAACTGGTTGAAGATCACACAATCGGGTCGGGTGCGACGGATTTCCCAGCACTTGTCATAAATTTCTTTGACGTTTGATTCGCAGCCGGGCGTGGCGATGACCTCGGCGCCGATCTCGTGGAGCCAATCGAATCGTTCGCGGCTCATTTCTTCCGGAAGGATGCCAACGGCGTGGCACCCGAGCAGGGCACAATCAAACGCCCCGCCGCGGCAGTAGTTTCCCGTGGAGGGCCACACGGCCTTTTGCGCGGTCGGGTCGAACTGTCCCGAGACAAGCCGTGGCGCAAGGCACCCGAAACCGGCGCCGACCTTGTGCGCGCCGGTCGGGAACCACTTACCAACCAAGCCGATGATTCGGGCATCGACGCCGGTGAGGGCAGGCGGGAACTCGATCCAGTTGCCGTCGTTATAGAGGCCGCCCTTTTCGACAGGCTCGTTCTTCCACGTAATACGAAAGAGGTTGACCGGGTCCACATCCCACAGGCCGACGGTCTTGAGGCGATCCTTGATCGCCTGCGGGATCAGCTCGGGGTTGCGCTGCTGGGCAAACGTCGGCAGGATGATGCCGCGTTCGCGGCAGAGGGCGACAGTTTTTTGGAGTACGGCTTCGTTGATCTGCATTGAGAGCAACCTCAGTTTGGGATTCTCTGCAAGGGGGTTTTACCGCATCAGTAGTAGTGATGGCAGGGACAAAGTGATAATACGCGGGTCTGGAACAACAACATCATCCAACATGGTCACCAGGATTCCGAACGGGGCGTTGTAATGTGTCTTCTCGATAAACGACCGCAGACCAATGGTGTCTGTGTGCGGATCGATTCGTCGGCGGTATTTCACTTCAAGTGGGATACGTTTATCTCCAATTGTCAGAATGAAATCCACTTCCGGCTCCGTGGGCCTCTCCGGAAAGTGAGCCAGATCGAGATTGGGGATCCCGGACAAGTACGCGCCGACTGCGCTTTCGGCGAGGTGCCCGGCCAAGTCGGCCAAATGAGGCGATTGGGCGAGACTTTCTGCATGTAGGGGGACGACTTCCTGGAGCCAGCTGGCTCGAAGTCCGAGGTCAACGATACAAAGTTTCGAGTTTCCCTTACGCTTTTTGAGGCGAAGTTCCAGTGGCCGAATCAATCTGATTAAGAGGGAGCCGTCAAGGAAGCGAAGGTAACTAAGAACTCGTTGCCAGCCCAGATTGTCTTGTGGACTCTGCTTCGTCTGAGCCACGAGTGTTGCCTGGCTGGGTGCTTGGCCTGCATATCGACAGGCCACACGGAAGACTTCTTCCAACAGAGCGGCATCGCGTTTTCGACCTCGCTCACCCAGCCGAAGGTCATGTTGTATCACCCGGCGGATAACGGTTTCGTTGAGTTGATCCGCGACGTCGGTCCAAGGAGAGTCCGGATGAGCGTGCACCATGGGATAGCCGCCACGTTCTGAAAACGCTTCGAACGCACGATCGCGAATCGTCCGCTCTCCACAGCCATGAGCGGCCAATTGTCGCCAGAAACCTGCATCAAGGAGTGACTCCAGGCCATTCTGTGGCAAAAACGGTGAGAGACGATCCTTGAATCGCATTTCAGCGATTTCTCGCACTAACAACGTGCCGAGTTCCAGTGTTGTGATTCGGCCGGCAAGACTGTCGCGGCCGGCCTCGATTCTGAGCGCGGAACTTCCCGCCACGACAACATGAAGCGTGTGGTGGTCGACGAGACTTTTGATCTGTGGTGCCCAATCAGCCACATTCTGTACTTCATCAAGAAAGACGTAGGCACTCTTGTCGGCATGGGCTGCTTCATTGAACGTTTGTTTCAGAATACGGTTTTGATACCAGTTGACGATTGCGAGCAGTGGCTCTTGCAGGCTCACCAAAGAAGGAATCTCGTCAAACTGAACTCGCAGTATCCGGCGCGGATCGACGCCTTCTTCACGCAGGAGGTACTCAATAACCTGTTCCTGGAGCGTCGTTTTTCCAATCTGCCTTACTCCTCGGAGCACGACAGCCGGAGCAAGCCCCTCTTTGATCTTGTTCCGCAGCACTTCAAAAGCCCAACGACGGTACGGCGGCAGAACGCGTCCCGGCTTGCCGGCCCACCACGGATTTGTTGATCGCAGGTAAGCGTCGAGTTCCCGCGGCAAACGCACTTTATCAAAGATGTCGGGATCCTGAGCGGTCATGCTGTCTATTGAACTCATACTGACAGGAGATTCAAGAAGGATTTCCCCGGAGCCAGTCAGGTTCGATGGGTCCATAGTGAAGATGAGAACCCGTTCCACACATCCAACGAGATGCGTCTTATCAAAGAATCAGCTGGCAAAGATCGCGTCCGAATCGCCTTAATCCGCCTTGGGCTCCACTTCTGTCGGCTTCCCCGCGATGGCCATTGCCGTCTTGATGTCTTTCAAACCGTTGCCGGTGATGACGGCCAGGGCATCTGCGTGTTTATCGATCACGCCGTCCTCAATCGCGCGCTTCACGCCAGCGACGGCGGCGGCGGCGGCGGGTTCGGCGAAGATGCCTGCGAGAGAGCCGCTTGCTTTCATGGCGTCGGTGATCTCGTCGTCGGTCACGCGGACGAAGGCTCCTTTGCAGGCTTTGACGTACTTGAGGGCCTTTCGCCAGTTTCGCGGCACGGGCACGTCGATGGAGTCGGCGAGGGTGTGGCCGGTGAAGTCCGGGGGCAGCTCGCCGGTCTCGAAGGCCTGGGCGATCGGGTCCATGCCTTTCGCCTGCACGCCCAGTACGCGCGGCAGCGTGGCGATGAAACCCAGCTCTTTCATTTGCATGAGCCCCTTCGCGACGCCGGCGATGGTGCAACCGTCACCGACACTGACGACGATCCAGTCCGGTTCGCGGCCTGCGGTTTGTTCTGCGATCTCCAGACCGGCGGTCTTCTTGCCTTCGACGAGATAGGGATTGACGGCGCAGTTGCGGTTGTACCAGCCGTTGGTCGCGCACTCGGCGGCGCAGAGGTCGTAGGCCTGGGCATAGGTGCCGCGGACACGGCGGACGTCCGCGCCGTAGATGAGAAGCTGCGCTACCTTGGGATCGGGCGCTCGCTGCGGGACGAAGATGGTGGCCGGTATGCTTGCGAGGGCGGCGAAGCCGGCGAGACTGCTGGCCGCATTTCCGGTCGATGCGCACGCGATGCGCTTTGCGCCGGCTCGCAGCGCATGCAGGACGCCGACGCTCGAAGCACGGTCCTTGAAACTCGCGGTGGGGTTGCGTCCATCGTCTTTGAGTCGCAGGCGTGAGATGCCGGCCCATTTCGCCAGTCGGGGTGTTTCCACGATGGGCGTCCATCCCACGGACCAGCTAAACGCTTCCTCGGCGGGTTCGACCGGGAGAAGCTCGTGATACCGCCAGTGGTTTCGTGGCCGGTTTTCGAGCGATTCCGCCGTCATGCTCATCGCGACTTTGGCCAGGTCGAATTCGATATCGAGCACGGCAAAAGGATCATCGCAGTGCGGACAGGTTCCGGCTGACTCCGGCGGCGGCGATTCCTTGCCGCATTTGACACAGACTAGTTGTGTTACGAATCGCATTGTATTGCTCATATTACACCGGCGTGGCGTCGGTGTTGGTCAGAGCCGCGCGCGTTAGCAAGCGGTCAGGATGCGATTGTATAGGAGGTTCGCAGGCCGGTCATCCCCGTCTGCTACGGGGGGGGGCGACGCTACGTCTCTGTCGGAGATCGGGGGCTGGTCCGGGAATTTCCTCTCGCACTCGCAATGCCAAGCGACAGTCAGGCAGGAATGCTCTCAACACTGGCGGGCGAGCCGCCAGTGGCATAAGACGCTAGGTTTTCATGGGAGAGGGTGCGAGAAGGGATTCTCGCACCAGCTAGTCAGGAGCGACGTCTTGTTAGTGAAAACACAGACGAGACGCCTGTGCCGCGATCTTGAGAGAGTTTCTTAGGGTTGAATCGTCACCTTTGAATGATGGCCGAGCAGGAGGTCGTATGTGAGCGCGACGTCGTCGGGGGCCATGCGGATGCAGCCCATGGACATGTTCTCTCCGATGCTGGCGGGGTCGATCGTGCCGTGAATTCCAAAGCCTGTTCTTCCGACGCATTCTCCCTCGACACCGTGCAATCCGATCCATCGTTCACCGATGGGGTTTTCGGGGTCGTCGGCCAGGTAGAGGCGTCCGGTCGAGGGGTCCGCCCATTCGGGGTTCTCGAGTTTGTTCCGGACGGACCATGTGCCGAGCGGCGTGCCGCCGTTGGTGCCCAGTCCGACGCGAAAACTACGGAGGAAGACATCGCCCAGGTAGACGTCCATGCGATGAGCCGACTTGTCGATCACCGCGTGGAACGGGCCATGCAGGACCTTGAGCCGTTGGCCGACTCGAATCCGGCTGGGATCGGAAAGGGGGTTGAGCGAGACGAGCAGGCCCGGTGTGATCTTGTAGCGATTGGCGATGACCGCGACACTCTCTCCACTGCTTACGATGTGGGTGCTCGCGAGCGGATCGTTCGGGCTGACCGTGCGGCTGAAGGTGAGGGCGTCCGCGAGACGTTCCAGTTCCGCGCGGGCAAATGTCTCGTCCGCCGGCGAAAGGTCGTCACGAAGTGCCGCCGAAAGCGCGAGTCGTGCCGTGTGCAATTCGCCCTTGGCCAGGGCGCGGCGGCCGGCGACGATTCCTTTGTTGTGGCGAGATTCGGTTTTTGGCGCGCCTTCGCCCGGCGTTTCACTGACTTCCGTTTCGCGCGGCGGCGTCTGGTGGAGCTCCATTTCTTTGGGTCGGCTTTGTAGAGAAACCGGCGCGTTTACGCCGACGGTGTTTTCCGGTTCGGACGGCTGCCGTCTCGGTTCGCCATTCGCGGCCCTTAAGTTCACGCCGATATCCGGAGATGTCAGACCTGTCCTTCTCGTGTCCGAGGCTCGAGACTCGGCTCCGGGTGTTGATGCCCGCAAGGAGGTGATACCGTGGTTGTCACCGGACCCATTCGGCGTATCGATCGCGTCTGCATCTGCAAGTGCGGATTCGATCGAATCCTGTGGGGATTGTGAGCCGAGGAACCGCCAAGCATAGACCCCCCAGGCGGCCGAAACGACCACGCCGATGGCGAGCAAGAGGACCCATGAGCCAGCGCGTACGTTTAGGTTACGGAATGAGGCCACCGTCATTCACTCCTGTCGGGCATGGACCGTAGGGGGCTCGTGTGCCCGCACGAGACCGCGGACCGTGGGCTTGCCACGTCGCAAGCCAGGGGAACCACATGCAATAGCCTAGCTGTCTTGGGCGATGATTCAACCCTCAATCAAGGCGGCGTCGGAGGGGGTATTTCAGCCTGTGAGTTTCCCAGCATTCTCAATCTCATTGTAGTGGTCGACAGGGGCGTTTGCTGCTACCTGGCGGATGTTCAGAGGTCTGCAAACCGATCCCATCCGGCCTCTTGTTAAATCGGCAGGCTGTGAAGTGTTGTGGCAGGATGGGGGAACTGCACCCTACCAGCAACTGTGAGGTCTGCCACAACCACACTACTAGCGCGTATAATCCTGCTGATATGACGCAAGAAGGTCTGACAATCACGGTTCTCGGTTCCGGCACTTCGCATGGCATTCCGATGATTGCTTGCGATTGTCCCGTCTGCACGTCGGACGACCCGCGCGATCAGCGAATGCGCACCAGTGTTACGATTCAATACGACGACACGACGCTGTTGATCGACACGAGCCCTGAACTTCGCCTGCAATGCATCGCAAACAATGTGCGTCGGGTGGATGCTGTTTTGTACACGCATCATCACATTGACCACATCGCGGGACTGGACGACCTCCGCCGGTTCAATTGGGTGCAGGAGGTGTCGATTCCGTGCTTTGGCTTGCCGGAAACGCTGGCACGAATAAAGAGGGCGTTCGCATATGCTTTCAAGGAGCCTTCCGGCCAATACTGGGCGAGGCCTCGCATCGCTTTGAACGAAGTGCACGGCCCATTTGAGATTGCCGGCCGCACCATTACCCCCATTCCCCTGTTGCACGGTGAGATGCCGATTCTCGGCTACCGGATTGGCAATACCGGCTATTGCACGGATGTGAGCCGGATTCCGGATAGTTCTCGGCCGCTACTTGCGGGGCTTGACCTGCTGATCCTTGAGGCGGTCCGCAAGCAACCGCACCCGACACATTTCAACATTGAACAGGCGGTCGAAGAGGCCCACAGAATCGGGGCGAAACGCACGCTCTTTACGCATATCGCGCACCAACTGGGGCATGAAGAGACAAACCGTACATTGCCTGACGGCATGGCGCTCGCCTTCGATGGTCAAGTCGTTCATAGTTCATGATGGCATGGAGCGGTTCCACTGAATTCGAAGCGGTCGACGCCCCTGTCGGCCGAGGCAAACCGTGGATGATCCCCGTCGGCCACGGGGGGGCGACGCTACTCTGGCGCCGCCGTTCCGACCATGAGCGCCGGGTAATGAGGAGGCGCGCCGCGGGTGCCATTAAGATGTGGCATGGGGACGATGGCGTCCGGTTGTTGAGCGGACACCCGCTTGCGCGCTGTGAACGAGCCCTGAGGCGGCCGAAAGCGGCACGGACTTCAGAGTCGGGGGCGTCGTCCCGTATCGGACGATGGCAAGAGGAGCGTTTCCGCCCTGCCCCACGACTTTGTGGCCCGGCGCTCCGACACCGCCGGCCCGTCACCTACTCTTCACGATAGGCGCTCCGTCGCACGGAGGGCAAGGTCCGAAGCCCTGCGGTGCGTGCGGGGCACGCGGCGGGTCGCTGTCGCCCGCTAATGGGCTACTTGGCGGTGGCGAAGGCACAAGGACTTCAATGCGGGCGCGACAAGGTCCGATGTAATATATAGCATGAACGCTGTTAGCCGGACCTACCTGTGTTGCCAACGGCTGACCCCGACAGATGCGAGGGCCCCCCGTCATGACCAAGACACTATCTCCGAACTGTGGTACAGGCTTCTTGCCTGTGTTTTCACCGCCGAGACGGCGGGGCCACAATGGGCTTGGTGCAGTCTTGGTGTATTCTAAGATCGCTTCTAAGACCGCAGCTTTGATTGCCTTTCTCCTTCCGTTGGCCGGTTGCCAATCGTTCCAACTCGGCACACGAGAAAAAGGACCGCAGGGGCTCGATCAGCGTCTTGCCGGAATTGAGCGGGCTCGACTCGGCGTTACGTTTCCATGTGCTCGGATGACGGCGGAGGGCGAATTGACCACGGTAGTACGGGCGCCTCATGGTTTCAGCTCCGATGGGAGGGTCATTCGTCCCAATCTGCCCCCGTCACGATCGGTTCAGCTTGCCGCAGCGCGGAGTTCCGCATGGCAACGTGACGCGCTCAGCGGCCTGACGCTCGTCGATGTCGGTGATGATGCGTATGAGGGTGAGGCTGATATCGAATTCTCGGAAGAGCGCGCGAGTCGCGAGGGCGACTACGTCCGCAAGCCGCCGTTGGATTCGTTTTGGGAGACGGTCAAGCGCGATGTTCAGGATATGCCCTCGGATTTGTGGCGTGACACGAAGCGGGTTTACACGAATCCGGTCAACCTCGTCATCCTCGGCACGGCCTACGGCGGTTCATTGGCGATTCAGGAGTGCGGCCCGGACGATTCCGTCGAGGATCACTTTGACGGGCAGCATCACCACTTCAAGAAGGAGTGGCGCGAAGCCTTTGCGGCGGCGGGTAATCCCGGCACGCACTTCGCGATGGCCGGGGCCTGGTACCTTCTCGGCCAGCAGACGCAGGACGATAAGACTTACGAAGTTGGCAAGACGCTCTTTAGTGCGCTCATCATTAACGGCCTGACGACACTCGCCAGCCAGGCTGCAACGTGGGATCGCTCGCCGAACGGTGAAATGGGCGCGTTCTTCTCAGGTCACACGTCGAGCAGCTTCTGCATGGCCAGTGTCCTGCACGAAGCCTACGGCCATCTCGTCGGCATCCCGCTCTACGGGCTCGCCTCGCTTGTTGCCTTTGAACGGGTCGAAGATCAGGAGCACTACTTCGCGGACGTCGTCATGGGCGCGGTCGTCGGGACCGTCATCGGCCACTCCGTCGCCTCCGGCCGCGAGCCCGAGTTCTTCGGCTGGAAACTCGTCCCCTACGCCAGCACCAACGGCGGGGCTGGTATCGCGTTTTCGAAGTCGTTGCCGTAGCAGCCCAGGGTGAAACTGTGGCACCGGCGTCTCGCCGGTGGTGATCAGATGGGGATGAAAGCCCGTTGCTCCAGGGTTAGTGTATCG
>CAZTAR010000082.1:0-13457 GCA_964611695.1 uncultured Planctomycetaceae bacterium
GACTTCACGGTTCGGAGGAATCGAGGTTGACGACCAACGGTTCTTGAGTTTTCCACGGGGACTACTCGGGTTTCCGAATGACAGGGATTTCGCGCTCATCCAGACGGGAGAAAACAGCCCGTTCTATTGGATGCAGGCGGTTCATCGGGAGGAGCTGGCGTTTGTCGTTTGCGATCCCCGGATGTTCATTCCGGACTATCGCGTGGCGATCAAGGCGGACGACCTCGCGCAGATCGGCCTGACGGATACGAGCGGTTCTCAGGTGTTCGTCATCGTGAACAAGATGGACGACATGCTGACCGGGAACCTGCAGGGTCCGCTAGTGTTGAACATTGCCACGCGCGTTGGTAAGCAGCTTGTACTTTCCGACAAACGTTACGCGACACGACATCCGTTGGTGCGTCTCCCGGATCGTCAGGCTGCCGTGAGTAAGACTGCGTAGAAGTCATTCTCAAGACTGTGGCACAGGCGTCTCGCCTGTGTTTCCACCGCCGAGACGGCGGTGCCACAGAGCCACGCACGGTTGAAAAGCTATGATTTTGAATAAACATGACACTCCTATGAACCGTCGTTCGGCGCGCCAGGCCGGGCTGTGTCACGCGAACCCGCCGGACCGGGTATTGACAATCCGGTTCAATCGCGGCGCCGCGAGGCCGGGCACACAGGGCGTTCGAAGACAAGGCACGCGTCGGCGTTGCCGGGGAGGAGCCAACCATGTTGGTGTTATCGCGTCAACGTGATGAGACAATCATGATTGGTGATGATGTCGAGATCACCATCGTGGATATCCGGGGCGACAAAGTGCGTCTCGGCATAACTGCGCCGACTCACATTCCTGTCCATCGGAAGGAAGTGTACGAGGCGATTAAACGGGAGAATCGGGCGGCCACCCAGATGAAGCCTGAGGATCTTCCAAGAGACAGTGCGACGAATAACAAGGAGCCCAAGCGCCACCATGAGGACAAGGACTAGTGGTGCTGAACAAGGAGGCCGCCGCTCTCCGGTTCACCGGGGCAACGATCGGGTCTTCGAGGCGGCGGTATTTCATGCCGCAAGACAATCACGGAGGATTGTAACATGGCTCGCATAAACACGAACACGGCCGCGATAACCGCTGCAAGCCAGTTGAGTAAATCGCATCAACAGCTATCCACCTCCCTGGAGCGGCTGTCAAGCGGACTGCGGATTAACCGTGGCGCCGACGACCCTGCCGGTCTGATCGTTTCAGAAAACCTGCGATCAGAAATCAATGGGGTTCGTCAGGCCATCGCGAATTCGCAACGCGCTTCCAATGTCGTCGCCACGACGGAGGGCGCCTTGAACGAGGTCGCCTCGCTGTTGGCCGACATTCAAGCCAAGATCGTCGAGGCCGCAAACGTCGGCGCCATCTCGGACGATGAGATCAAGGCGAACCAGCTGCAGATCGACTCCGCTGTCGAGTCCATCACGAGGATTGCGAACAGCACGTCCTTTGCCGGCCGGAAGCTTTTGAACGGTTCGCTCGGTTATGTCACCAGCGGCATCATTCCCGCGGACATCACGGACCTCCGGATCAACGGCGTTTCATTCGGTACGGCCAGCTATATCCCCGTGACAGTGACCGTGACCCAGTCCGCGCAACATGCGGAGTTGCAGTTCCAGACCAGTTCGATTAGCTCTGACGTGACCCTCGAGATGGCCGGTCCCAGCGGCGTGACCACCTTGTCCCTCCTCGCCGGGGCCACCGCCAGCTCGATCCTGGAAGCAATCAACCTGGTCAGTGATGCAACCGGCGTGTCCGCTTCGCTCATCAACGCAGCCAACGCCAATAGCGGCATTGTTCTCCAGTCCCAGTCCTACGGGAGCGACGCCTTTGTACAAGTCGAAGAACTCGACACCGTTTCCACGGTCTTCACGACCGTGAACGATGCCAGCGAACAGGTTAAGCGGGATATCGGCCGGGACGTCTCCGCGACGGTCAACGGCGCGAGTTCACTGGGTAAAGGATTGGATCTGTTCCTCAACACCAGCAGTCTGAGTCTCGATCTGGCGATCCAAGAGGCGTTCAATCTTGCGGGTTCCACCTCGTTTGCGATCACGGGCGGTGGTGCGACCTTCCAACTGGGCGGGGGTGTGGATACGAATCAGCAGGTGAACATCGGCGTACAGTCTACCGCCGCGTCTCGCCTGGGCTCGCAGTCACTGGGATTCCTCTCGCAAATTACCAGCGGCGGCGCGTATTCGCTTGTGGCGGGAGAGGCCGCTCGCGCCGGGCAGATCATCGAGGAATCGATTACGCAGGTCTCCGTTTTGCGTGGGCGGCTTGGCGCGTTTGAAAAGAATACCCTCGACACGAACATCCAGCAGTTGCAGATCACGCTCGAAAATCTGACGGCGTCCGAGTCGAGTATCCGCGACCTCGACTTCGCTTCCGAGACCAGTACCCTGACGCGAAGCCAAGTCCTGGTTTCGGCAGGCACCAGTGTGTTGGCGATCGCGAACCAGACGCCGCAATCCGTCCTGTCGCTGCTACAGTAAAGGGAAAAGCCAAAAAGCCGAAATGCCCAAAAGCAAAAATAAAGTCGCTGGGGCGACTTCGTCAAAAAACCAGCTCTCGCCCCCGCGCCGGCGAGAGTTTTTTTCTTTGGCACTTATGCCGGTTGCATTGAACCCCACTTCTCCGCAAGATCGCGGAAATGTCTGCCCCCTCATTAACTTGTCGCCGAAACCGGCTCGGCCAGGTCTTCACTCCTACGCCTATCGCCGCCTGGATGGCGCGATGGGTTTGCGAGAATCAACCGCAACACATGCTCGATCCCGCCATTGGGCAAGGCGTGTTCATCGATGCCATCGACCGGTGTCTGGCTTGTCGGCCGGCAAGCGCCGCGCCGGTGATCGTCGATGCCTGCGAGATTGATGCCTCATTGCTTCGGCAATTCACGCGGGAGCGATCCCATCCGGCAGCGAGGTCCCCTTTGTTCGTGCGATGCCGCCGCACCGATTTCATCACGGCTCGGTTTCGGCGGAAGTTCGATGCCGTCATCGCAAATCCGCCCTACATCCGTCACCATGACATGCGATACGACGACGCGATCCTCAAGCGTTTTGATCGCATCTGCGGTCGGCGGCTCAGTCGGATGACCAATCTGTACGGCCTGTTTCTCATCAAGATATGGACGCTGTTGGCGGAGGAGGGGCGCGCCGCCGTGATCACACCGGCGGAATGGCTCAATGCGGACTTTGGCGCCGGGATCAAGACATTCTTGCTTGAACAAAATTCCATCGATGCGATTGTCCACTTTGATCATGCCGCGGAGGTTTTCGAAGGCGCTTTGACGACGGCCGCGATTACGCTGTTGCGCCGAGGCCGGGGGGCTGTTGAGCCGATTCGGCTCTGCAAGGTGAATAGCGCCAAAGCCCTTCGCGCGATAACTATCGAGAAGGGCAAGCCTGTTCTCCCGGGCGAACTCGATCCCGAGGCGAAGTGGACGCCTTTGTTCGACGGCAGGAGGCAGCGTGTTGGCCTGCGTGCGAAGAAACGCAGCACGCCGGATCACACGCTGGGTGAGATCGTCCGCTGCAATCGCGGCATCGCCACTGGCGCCAATGACTACTTCACCCTTCGTCCTTCCGAACAGAGACAATGGAAGATTGATCCACGCGACTTGCGCGTTTGCGTGACGAAGGCATGGCAGATACAGGGCGATCGCCTGACTGATGCGGACGTGCAACGCCTCATCGATGAGGACCAGCGTATTTTTCTGTTGCACCCTCGGAAGCGGTTGGCGGCTGCGGTCAAGCGCTATCTGGAGGAGGGCATTCGGCGCGGGGTCGACAAGCGATATCTTCCGTCGCACCGGCCGGTTTGGTATTTGCCGGAGCAGCGTGAGCCGGCGCCGATTCTGGTTTCCGTTTTCGCGCGCGGTGAATTCCGTTTTGCGATGAACAAGGCCGGCGCGCTGAACCTGACGGCTTTTCACGGGATCTACCCGCACGTTTCCGGGGGCGGTTGCGTCAAAGCGATTTTCGAGTTTCTCAGCAGTTCAGAGGCCCGATCGGCATTGCGGAGTTGCCGCCGCATTTATGCCGATGGTCTTCTGAAACTAGAGCCTCGCGACGTGGAAGCGATGCGCATTCCTGTATCGCTTTATCATGCGTGCTGTTTCAAGGGGCCATGATGATTTTGGGTGGCATGGATAAGCGGAGCCGCAGCCAGCGGCCTGTGTTCGGTTTTGTCGTGTGCGAGCAAATTGGCTTTCCCCGTCGACCACGGGGGGCCGACGCTACCGTGAAACGTGCATGCTCAACCCTGAAATGCTTTTGGCAGTGTGAACATCTTTGAGGTCAGCACCCCCCGGCCAAGGCCGGGGGCTCTTGGGCTGGGTTGCCCGATAGTGTTTGAGGGGGGATACTACCTCTGTGATAGTGGCCGACGCGGTCATGGCGGACCCGATCGTGAAGGCCCTTTGTGCGAAGCTGCGGGGGATCGCGAGCGCCCCGGTAGCAGCAAACGGGCTGTGGGGGAGCGGTGCGCCAATTCTGGCCGGCCTGCTCGCCGAACACCTTAAACGTCCCCTGCTTTACCTCACGGCGCATCTCGATCAAGCGGACGATGCTCGGGATGATATCGAGACCGTGGTTGGCCGTGCGGGCGAGTTGCTGCCGGCGTGGGAGACGCTACCGGGCGAAGGCGCCGCTGCGGGGGAGATCGGTACGGAACGGACGCGGTTGTGTGCGATGCTTCTGGAGGCCGGTGGTACTTGTGGCACTGCCGTCCCGGCGGTGGATCACAGGCGAGACGCCTGTGCCACAGTAGGGTCTTCGGGCGCTATGCGGCTTCCGATTCTCATCGTTCCTATTCACGCGGCGATGCAGCCGGTGCCTTCTCCTGAGGCGATAGACGCGAACACGCTGGTGTTGTCGGTCGGTGAGGAGAGAGACCCGAACGAGATTGCCGCGTTCTTGGTGGAACGGGGGTTTGAACGGTTGGACCAGGTCGAGCAGCCTGGCGATTTCGCGCTGCGCGGCGGCATCATGGACATCTTCGCCTCGGCCGACATCGACCCAGTCCGGATTGAGTTTTTTGGGGATGAGATCGAATCGATCCGGCGGTTTGAGGTGGGCACTCAGCGGTCGGTGCGAACCCTGCAAACCGCCCGGATCACGCTTCCGCCAAGCGCGAAACCACTTGATTACAAAGACACGACAAGTTTTTTGCACTACCTGCCGAAGGAGACGCTCGTCGTTCTTGATGAGCCGGTGGAGATCGCGGAGATTGCGGGGACCATCCTCGATCGCCTCGGCAACCCGATCGGACACTATCCCTTTGACGCGATCATGAAGCAGGCGGCACGTTTCTCGCAGTTGCACATCAGCCGGTTTCCTTCGGCCTCGGTGTCGGAGAAGGATACGTTTGCTTTGTCGTGCGAGGCGAATCCGACATTCGAACCAAAAGCCGCGGACGCCGTCGCTCAACTTGTCGGGATGGCCCGTGATCAGACGGTCGTGGTGTTCTGCGATAACAAAGGCGAAGAAGATCGACTGGGTGAACTTGTCGAGCAATCGTTGGCAGCGGCCGAGGGGGGCTCCGAGCATCGCGACGCCGAGCCACCGAAAATCGAAACCCGCATCGGGATGATCCACCGTGGCTTCACGTGGAAGGTTGCTCAGTGGCTATCGCGGAATGTGTGGCACCGGCGTCTCACCGGTGGGACCACGGGCGAGACGCCGGTGCCACAGGCGGCACAATCGCCGGCCGAACCGCGGCTGACGATCCTGCCGCACCATGAGCTATTCCGCCGTTATTCGCGGAAGCGCCGCATTCGCAAAGTCGCCGCTACCCGACCGATCGAGACTTTCCTCGACCTTGCCGAGGGAGACTACGTTGTCCATATCGTGCATGGGATCGGGCGGTTTGTCGGCATGAAGACCATGCGGAAGGGCGACTCCAAGAAAAACGAGGAGTATCTCACGCTGCGTTTCGCGGAAGACGCCTTGATCCATGTGCCGGTCTCACAGATCGACATGGTGCAGAAGTACGTCGGGCCGAAGGCGGCGCGGCCTATGCTGTCGAAGCTGGGTGGAACGCGGTGGCGCAACACGAAGGCCAAAGTGGAAGAGGCGGTCAGCGATCTGGCGGCGGAGTTGCTTCGGATTCAGGCTGTTCGCGAGGCCCAGCCGGGCGTTGCTTTTCCGAATGACACGCGTTGGCAAGGGGAGTTCGAGGACGCCTTCCTTTATACCGAGACGCCGGACCAGATCGGCACGATTGCGGAAATCAAGGAGGATATGAGTCGGTCTCGACCGATGGATCGGCTCTTGTGTGGCGATGTTGGGTACGGCAAGACCGAGCTTGCGATGCGCGCTGCGTTTAAGGTCGTGGAGTTCGGCAGGCAGGTGGCCGTCCTGGTGCCGACGACGATTCTGGCGGAACAACATTTTCGCACGTTCACAGAGCGGATGGCGGATTACCCGTTCGTGGTCGAGTGTTTGAATCGGTTTCGCCCGCCGAAGCGGCAACGCGAGATCATCGCCGCGACCCGGAAGGGCCAGGTGGATATCCTCATCGGCACGCATCGGCTGCTGTCGAAGGATGTCGGCTTCAGCGATCTCGGGCTGGTGGTCATCGACGAAGAGCAGCGGTTTGGTGTCGAGCACAAGGAGCAACTCAAGCACCTTCGGGCAACGGTGGATGTCCTCACCATGACGGCAACGCCGATCCCGCGTACGTTGCACCTGTCGATGATCGGGCTTCGCGACATATCGAGTCTGGCCACGCCGCCGCTGGATCGTCGGGCGATCGCGACGCGCGTGTGTACGTGGGACGACGATCTGGTTCGCGAGGCGATCGTCCGCGAACTGAACCGTGACGGGCAAGTCTATTTCGTTCACAACCGTGTCCACTCCATTCAGGGCATCGCGGACCGGCTCGCGACGCTGGTTCCCGATGCGCGGCTGCTGGTCGCGCATGGGCAGATGCATGGCAACGAGTTGGAGGGCGTGATGCTCCGTTTCCTGCGAAAAGAGGCGGACGTTCTAATATGCACGACCATCATCGAGGCGGGCGTGGACATTCCGAACGTCAATACGATTTTTGTAAATCGAGCGGACCACTTCGGCCTCGCGGACATGCACCAGCTTCGGGGTCGCGTGGGGCGATACAAGCACCGTGCCTACTGTTATTTATTGCTGAGCCCTGATCGCCCTCTGACGACCACGGCCGCGAGGCGGCTTAAGGCAATCGAGGAGTACAGCGAGTTGGGCGCCGGCTTTCATCTGGCCATGCGCGACCTGGAGATTCGCGGCGCGGGCAACATTCTCGGGCCGGAGCAATCCGGGAGCATGGCGGCCGTCGGTTATGAGCTTTATTGCCAACTTCTGGAGAAGTCGGTGCGACGGATGAAGGGCGAGCCGCACGTGCCGCATGTCGCCGTACACCTGGAACTCGACGTGGAAGCCTACATCCCGAAGAGCTACATCCCATCGGATCGGCAGCGGATGGAGTGCTATCGGCGGGTGGTCGCATGTCACGATGTCGCCGGGGTGGAGCAACTGACTCAGGACCTGTTGGATGCGTTCGGGCGATACCCCGAGGCGGTGGAGACACTGCTCACGCTTGCCGACCTTCGCGTCAGGGCTTCAGTCTGGGGGATCAGGGCGATCATCAAGCAGGAGCCCGACGTCGTGTTCACATTCGAGGGCGAGGTTAAAAAGATCGAGCCGCTATTCTTGGGCGCGAGTGGCTCCGTCCGTATTCCGGATGGCCAGACGCTGCACTGGCGATTGCCGGACAACTTTTTCCACGGCGGGACGCTGCTCACGGTATTGCGGAATCTGTTCCGGCGACAAGCAGGGGCAAGTGCCGGCGTGAAGAGCGTCCGGTAACTAACGAAAAGCCTGATGCGGTGAATCTCCTAGTGTTCTGTTTCTTGTCGATTAACGGGTGCCATTGGCGGCTTGTCCGCCATTGTTCTGTGAGCATCAGAGCAGTTCACGGTTGAGTGCATCTGTGGCACCGCCGTCTCGGCGGTGGATTCACTGGCGAGACGCCAGTGGCACCCACTCGGGGGCTGAAGGCCCGCAGCTTCTTTGCTTGGGGACGATCTATCGCTGTCATACAAGTCAAATGGTACATCAAGGCACCCCTACTCGTACTTGAGTCCACGGCGTCTCGTCGGATTATCGGGGGCTCTGCTGGGAAAGACACTTGGCTTTCGTGTAATATAGGGTGCGGTTACTTAGGAGTGGACGCCGCACCTGCGCCTTGGATAGCCCTCCCCACCCGCACCAAGGTTCATCAGGAAGAAATTGGCGATTGGAAGACCCGTTCGTTCAGGGGCAGGCGTCCGTTGTGAATACCGCTGTCGCGGATGCGGCAAGGAACTGAAAGTGGCGCGCCCCCCGGCGGGGTCCGATGATACAGTGTGAAACTAACACTGCTTTCGGGTCTGGAGCCGAAGCGCGATGGTTCATCCCCGATGTGGTTCGATCGAAGGCGGGCGATCGGCACAAGCACTGGCGGGCGAGCCCACAGTGACACTGGTGACGGGGGTCCGAAAAGATGATATCCGACCAGACGGAAGGAGCGGGTTGCATGGGCGCGCGAGAGCGGCATCCAGGTGCGACAATCCTGACTATTGCGGCGACGTTCGTGATGACGGCGGTGCTGATGGGCTGGACAGCCTCCGCGACCGCCGATTCAACATTGGCGGCGGATGAGACCGGGTCGGCGTTAGATCGCGTCGCGCCAAGAGGCGATGGTCCCTCGGGTCGTGTTACGCCGGGTTCATTTGTTCGTCCGCTGATCACGAGATCGGACAGCGAGCCGGTGTGGCGGGCGCCGCCCGGCGGCGCCGCACCCCGAGCTGAGACACTGCTCTGGGACAACGGCGAGCCTTTGGACGACTTTGGTGAACCTGCTTCACAGTGGAGCCCTCCGCCGGCAATTCCGTTATGGCGGTTCATCGCCGCCGCCGCGGATGATTTCGTGCTGTACGACTACGCTTTGCCGGACCAAAACCTTCGCATCACCCGGGTTCGCGCCGCATTCTCGTTCTTCAAAGAGGGGGCGGAAACAGCAAGCCCAACCACGACCTGGGACAATATTCATGTGACTGTTTATGGCAACTCCCTTTTGGATTTGCCGGATGGTGTGCCGGACGACCTGGGTGGACACTTTGGAAACGTGATTGCCAATGAGGTCGTTGCGGCGTCCTTGGTTGTCGAGACCGCTCCGAGTGTGGAGGATTGTCGCCCTTACTGGACGGTCGATATTCCCGTGAACTTTGTGCTTGCGAAGAACACACGGTACTGGCTCTCGCTGGTGCCGGAGTATCCTGCCCCGCCACAGTCCGCCTGGTGTATTTCCGAGGAGAGCCGCGGTTTCAATGCGAATCGCGGATCGAACTTCGACGTGCTCTTCTGGACGGAGATCGAAGGCAATGCAGGGTGTCCGGATGATGACAACTGTCGGCCTGAGTGCGATTCCGTATCGAACCCGCCCGCCGGTTCGAACAAGGATCTATCTTTCCAGCTGTACGGAGAACCGCTTGATCCAAACTTCGGCGCGTGTTGTGATTATGCCACGGCCAACTGTGTGGACGATCAGGATGAAGTGACCTGTTTGGCGAGTGCGCCTTTTGCCGTGTTTTACCCCGCCGCGATTTGCCAGTTCGTGGATTGTGAGTCGATTACCGGTGCGTGTTGTGACGACGGCACCGCGGGTTGCACGATCGAGAACATCGCCGATTGCCCCCCGGGCTGGCGGTTCTCGCCGGGTCTGACATGCGGAGAGATGTATCCAGTTTGTGGTACGACTGATCCTGGTGCGTGTTGTTTTCCTGACCAGACCTGCCTCGACATGACGCCGACCGAGTGTTCCAACACGGGCGATGGCGTGTGGAAGGAGAATGGCGGTCTCTGGAACGAAGGCGAGTGCGCGACGTTCCAATGCCCGCCGGTGAATGATTTTTGTGACGACGCCATCTTTGTGACAGAGGGCCTGTACGCATTCAACACCCTCGGCGCCACGACGGATGGCCCTCCCATCGAACCGTCGTCAGGTTGCCCGGAGATCGAGCAGGATGTTTGGTTCGCCTATGTGGCCGAATGCGACGGGACGCTCTTTGTCGATCTCTGTTTCGGTGGGACCAATTTCGATTCGGCGTTGGCGGTGTATGACGGATGCTTCTGCACGCCGACTGAGCTGGAGCAGATTGCCTGTAACGATGACGGTTGTGAAATCACGGGCGGCCCGAGCGCGACTTCGTTCCCCGTGGTCATCGGCGAGTGCTATCTGATTCGGGTTGGGGGCGTTGGCTTGGCGACTGGGTCGGGCGGCCTGACTGTGGCGTGTTTGCCAACCGGCATGGGCGCCTGTTGTCATGGGGACGTCACCTGTGAGAACAAGTTCGAAGAGGATTGCATTGATCCGGGCGACACTTTTATTGTGGATTTGCCCTGCCTTCTCGTCGAGTGCCCCGAACCGCCGGCAGGCTGCTGCATTGGCGACGCCGATGGCAACAATGTGCTGAACGGCCTGGATATCCAGGTGTTCATTCAGAATCTCACCACACCGCCGGACTACGGCACGATCGAATTCTGCCGGGCGGATGCGGATGAGAACCTCGCCATCGACGTGGACGACATTGCGCCATTCGTGCAGAAGCTCTTGCTCGCGGAGCCTTGCCCGGTTGACTGCTGTCCCGGCGACACGAATAACGATGGCTTGCTGGACGGTCTTGATATCCAAGGGCTCATCGATGCCCTGCTGACTCCTCCGCCGAGTGGAACCCCGGAGTTCTGCCGCGTGGATGTAGACATGAGCGGCACTCTCGACCTGCTTGACGTGGAGGCCCTGGTTCAGAAATTGATCGCCGGTGCGAAGTGCTATGAGTCAGAACCGTTGAGTTGTTGCCCCGGCGACATGAACGACGATGGCGTTCTCGACGGCCTGGACGAGCAGCCTCTCTTGGATGCGATCATTACTCCGCCGGCTCCCGGTACGATGGACTTCTGCCATGCCGATGTCGATGAGGATGGCGAGATTGATCTTGATGATCGGGACGCGTTCATTCTCTTATTGCTGACTGGAGCGGTGTGCCCGCCGGAGAATGATGATTGTGCTGCTGCAGTGGGTATCACGGACGGCTTGACACCGTTCACGACGCTTGGCGCGGAGACCGATGGGGTCGCGCATCCTGGTAGCGGCTGCGAAACCGGCATGGACGGAGGGCAAGTCCATCTCGATGTCTGGTACCTCTACACGGCCACCTGCTCGGGCAATCTCCGAGTCGAGGTTTGCAACGACGCCGTGGCGAGCCCCGGGGATGCGGACTACGACTCTCGGATTGCGGTCTACGATACCTGCACGTGTGTGGACGCAAGTGATGCGACACTGCTCGGATGCAACGACGACGATGTGGCCTGTAGTGCGGGCTCGTCAGATCTGACGGTTTCCGTGGTGCAGGATGTCTGCTATCTGATCCGCATCGGCGGGGCTGGGCCGATGGAAGATGGCTCCGGCAACATCAACATTTCCTGCACGCCGTGACCCTCTACCCGACGAGGGGACTTGGAGACTTGACGAATCGCACCCGGGCGGGAATCATACGCAATCTTGAAACGCCTGCCGGCGTAGCTCAGTGGTAGAGCGCGGCTTTCGTAAAGCTGAGGTCGTGGGTTCAAATCCCACCGCCGGCTTCTTCCAGCCACAACCTTTCCTCGTTTGATTGGCGCCCCTTGCGGCACGTCGAACGCTACACACTCTTGAGCCAGGCTGCCATCTGGCTGTGGGTCTTTTTCCACTCCGCCGACAGCCTGTGGGAGAGGAACGTTTCGAACACGAGGTCCACGGTTTCTGACATATGACGGATTTGCTCGACGCGCTCTTCAAGGCGCGCGCGGCCGTGGCCATTGCCGTTTCCTTCTGATTCGATCTTTGGCAGCGTGGCGGTGCTAATGTTGAACGTTTCGGCTTGGAGGGTGAGCTCATATTGGGAGCCTTGGCGAGAGAGCAGAAGCCCCGCCTTGCGCGGCAACTTGCCTGTCTGAATCGCGCGGCGGCTCTCTGGCAGTTGGGTAGGGCCGTCGCACGTGATGACCTCTTTGCCACTCTCTGCGAGAGGGCATTCAAGCACAAGCTGTTTGACAAACAGGGCGGCGACCTCTGTATCGTCAGGCAGTGCGATCGTGTCCGACTTTGTGTTCAGCGTGTGCCAAAGCCACAACAAGAACTCATTGCCAAGATAGTCGCGCGAGCCGTCGTCGTGGCTTGTCCAATAGATCTCGGGTTGCTGCCGGCCGTCGGGGATGTCGACAAACTGTGAGGGGCGCAGGTCGTCGATTTTGCGCGTTGTGCCTTTCTCTTCGGCCCAGAGGTAGCCCAGATAGCCGGCCGTCATTTGTTCCAGTCGCTTGTTGAATGTTGTCTTGAAGAGCGGGTGCAGCCGTTCGAGTACGGCGGGTTGGGTGGCGGCCACATAGAGCACATCATCGCCTGTATCCCAGAGCATTGGAAACTGACGGAGCCGGCGGTACTTGCCGTCTTTGATCTCAAGTTCCGCACGGCGGCGCGCGGCGGTCGTCGCCTGGCGGCGCATGCGCGGATGTAGGCGACTATTGCCGTTGTTGTCGCGAAGCGCGTCGATCTCCATCTCGACGTATGCCCGCATCAAGTCGGGAGGAATCCGGCTCGCGTCGATCCTCATGCCGAAGTGAAGGCTGTCGAGAATAATGTTTTTCTCAATGTCGAACTCGAGATCGAGAAGATGTCGTCCGCCCAGCCAGCCCACCTCTTCATTGTCCGCGGTCATGATGGGCTGTTTGCCGATGGCGTGGGCGCGAAACTTTTCGAGCAGATTTTCGTCCAGGCGTTTGGGAGAGCCGCCGAGGACGTGGAATCGAGAAAAACTGACCGTGCCCGAGAGGAATGACATCGGAAGCCTCGCTTGTGTTCGTTGTGTCGTAGGTTGATTCTGCGGCGAGACAGCAGCAACCGAATCGGAGGAATCGTAAGCGGCCTGGGTGATCGCGTCAACGCGACCGTGCGCGGATCAGGCCACGGCGGCAAGCCCTTGTCGTACTGTCGGTAGCAACACGAACCGCCGCCTTTTCACAGGCCCGCTGAAAGATCACTCATTCACCATTGGTGCGCGTCACTTCTCGATAACGTACTCGTCGAAGACATCGCCGCGTTCGTTGATCTGTTTCAGCACGAGCTTGTCGGTTGTCAGATCGACTTGAACGAAGCCGAGCAGCTTGTCGTTGTAGACTCGGTTGTACGGCGGTGGCGGCAGGTTCATCGCGTAGCGCCTCGCGCCGCCCGTGCCGCTCGTGATGTACACGACCCCTCTACCGTCTTCGACGATCTTGTCTCGGAGGATCGGGGCGCTGCGTTCGTACAGGTGGTTGTGCCCGCAGAAGACCATGTCCACGCCGCAGTCCTCAAACACGCTGACGTATGCCTCCTTGACGTAGGC
>CAZTAR010000083.1:0-13433 GCA_964611695.1 uncultured Planctomycetaceae bacterium
CCGCAATCAATGCGGATATCGCCCATGTTGGTACTTATGAGGACAACTCCCAGGTGATCCCATGTCAGTGGGAATTATCTCCACTCGATGAGAAGCGGCGGTTCGTCGAGATTCTCCGCGACTGTTTTCACCGCTGGATGGAGAAGGACGAGCGTATTGTAATGCTCGGCGAGGATATCAGATCGCCCTACGGAGGCGCTTTCAAAGTTACGAAGGGGCTGAGCGATGCCTATCCCAGAAGAGTCCTGAACACCTCCATTAGCGAAGCTGCCATTGTTGGGCTCGGCAACGGACTTGCGCTTCATGGCATGCGCCCCGTTTGCGAAATCATGTTTGGAGATTTCCTGACGCTTGCTTTTGATCAGATCGCGAATCACGCTTCCAAATTCCAGAAGATGTACAACGACCAAGTATCGGTCCCTCTGATAGTACGTACTCCAATGGGTGGAGGGCGTGGTTACGGACCCACACATAGCCAATCGATCGAGAAACACTTTCTGGGGCTTCCACAGACTCAAGTATTGGCCCTGCACGGCCAGGTTTCTCCGGCCTTGATTTATGATCGCCTGTTTCAATCGATCGATCGAATGACCTTGGTCATTGAAAACAAATTGTTGTATTCACAACGGCTCGGGCAAGATTCACACAATGGGTTTGTGTGGGAATTTTCGGACGAACAGTTCCCAACTTGCAGGCTGCGACCAGAAGCCCCACCCGACCTGACAATCGCATGCTACGGTGGAATGTTAGGCGTTGCGGAGAAAGCTGCTATTGCTGCATTCGATGAGCATGAGATCGCCTGCGAGATCGTCTGCCCGGTCCGTCTCTTTCCGATGAATGTGGCGCCTTTCCTGGAATCGGTTCTTCGCAGTCGACGG
This sequence comes from uncultured Planctomycetaceae bacterium, assembly GCA_964611695.1. GTDB lineage: Bacteria > Planctomycetota > Phycisphaerae > UBA1845 > UTPLA1 > CAZTAR01. The sequence goes on from CAZTAR010000083.1 coordinate 879, forward strand.
CTGTTGGTACTGGAGGAAGGCCAGAGCTTCGCCGGATGGGGAGCTGAGTTATTCTCACAGATCCACACCCACTGCCCTGCCGGCGTCGACAAACTGTCTCGCTGCGCAGCCCTTCCGCTCCCCATCCCGACCTCCGGCCCCCTGGAACAGAAGGTGCTACCAAACTTTGAACGAATCCTGGATTCTATTCTTGAGGCAATGGCAGATGCCTGATGTAACCAAGGTGTTCGCACCCCGAGACAACGTAAACGATCTCGAAGTCACGATTGTGCGCCATTGTGTTCCGGATGGCGCTCAAGTCGCCGCCGATTCGCCCATCCTGGAAGTCGAAACGAGCAAGACGGTCTTCGATGTTCTGGCCCCCGCCGATGGCTTTGTCCGCCACTTGACATGTGAAGGAGACGATGTTCCCATCACGCGTCCTTTGTGCCTCTTGGCGCCGACCCGGGAAGCGCTAGCTGAAACGATAGCCTGCGACGAGGACAATGAACGGCCTGAGTTCACTGCATCTATATCAACACCTGCCCAGGGCACGTGTGTCGCATCACCGGAAAACTGCTCCGAGGCATACACTTTGACACCTCGGACCGAAACTTCCACAACACAACGTTTCAGCCGCCGCGCTATGGAACTCATGGGGCAGAAAAAACTATCGGAACAAGACTTTGCAGGGCAGGGGCTGGTCCGTGAACGTGATGTCCTTCGACTGTTGGGTGAATTACCGCCCCAGCAAGCCGAAATCTCTCACATCGCCGCCGAGAGTGGATTGATAGTCGCCACGGATGTCGAATTGCACAATATTCCCTCTCATCGCGAAAAGCTTTCACGATCTAAACGCACGGAAGTCGAACGATTGACGGCCTCTTCCTCGGAAACCATTGGCAGTCAGGTGTCAGTCCTCGTGCCTTCTCAAGGGATTTTCTCGAAATTCGGAACACATCCAGATGTTGTCGGTCAGATGTCCACGCGAATTATCTTTGAAGTATCGCGACTCATGAAGCGATTTCCAAAATTGAACGCTCGGTACGAAAGAGATCATGTTGTTTATTACGACGACGTCAACATCGGCTACGCAATTGACAGTGAGAAGGGACTGAAGGTTCTCGTTTTTCGTAACGCTGACAACACCTCGATTGAAGTGCTTCACGAACGCAAACAGGACTTTGTGCTACGGTACTTCGAGGACAAGCTCGCTGCTTGTGACCTGTCCGAGGGTACGATTACGATTACCGATCTGTCGGAGCAGGGGACTTGGCTGTTCAATCCGATTGTCAATTACGGGCAGGCAGCCATCCTCGGAATCGGAGGAGAATTGGCCCTCAGTGGCGACCGATTCGCCTATCCTCTTATTCTGGCTTTCGATCATCGAGTCACGGAAGGTTTGGCGGCTTCCCGCTTTCTAGAATCACTTCGAGATCGGTTGGTTGCCAACGAAGCAGTACTTCTTCGACAGGCCGGCCTTCTCGAGACAACGACGATCCGTGAACCATATTGTCACGCGTGTCTCAAACCCCTAAGTGAGATTCAAAAGATGGATCGTTACTTGATCAAAACCATAGGCCGTTCCGGTGCAGAGCGTCCGATGTGTACACTTTGCCTAGAAGGATGGTAGCTCGTGAGTCCACATGATAATCTGAGGGAACGGATCGCCTCGATCTTGGACATGTCACCGGATGATGTTTCGGCGGCGACGCCTTTAAACCAATCCCGGCTTCGCTCATCGGCGGGACGAGTGATCCTGGTTTCGGCGGTCAAGGCTTGCACAGGCAAGATCATCGACACATCAAGAGTATCGACATTTGGGGAATTGCTCGCGGTGGTTGACGGAAAAACGGTATTGCCAACGGAGGTGGAATCGAACCCCGCAGCCCCATTCCCCGAGCCCTTTGCCACTGATGGCTCGTCGGGAGGAATGCCGGCGATTGGAATCGACATTGAACACGTAGGGGCGATGCCCAGCACCGATGATTACTGGGACGACGCGTTCTATCGGGACCAGTTCTCCGCCGAAGAGATCGCCTATTGCGTAACATTGGAGGAGCCACGCATTCACTTCGCAGCTCGTTGGTGTGCGAAAGAAGCCCTAAAAAAAGCACATGCAGATTACATGACTTTGGCTTTCAATGAAATCCAGATTGTACGAGGTTCTCAAGGAAAACCATCTTTACAGGTGCGCCCTAACGGTACCGAAACGTGGCGCGACATACCGGCAAGCGTGAGCCTGTCTCACACACAGGATGTGGCTGTTGCAGTTGTGGCACTGGCCATGATGATGCCTCAGATTGGAAAGACGGAACGATCTCAGCCCTCTAAGGAGCAACCGGAAACGCGCGCAAACCGCGCCCCACTTCCACAAAACAAGTCGCTACTAAAGCGGTTGTTCTCAAGGTCCCGATGAGCCGATGTCATAATTCAAGTTCAAGAATCAGACGTCACCACGATGGCGAGATACGGATCGACGCCTGGCGCTACATCTCAGTTGTGCGAGCGCAGTCGTTGACCGGCGCCGTAGGGTTAATCCGGCCGGACGATCGGCTGAGCAGTCCGCAAAGCATCGCCCAAGCCATTCGGAAGCCGTTGGTGAGGCCGGATCGTCTCAGGTTGTACCAAACGCGATGGGGCGTGAGGTAAAACAACCAGAGGCCTAGGTTCTGCATTCGCCGCAATGTGTCCAGCGTCAGGTCGTTCACTTCCAGCACGGACTGGTTGTAACGGATGTAGTGGGAGAAATCCTCGGAGAAGAGCCGATACCCGGCTTCTCCCTTTTTAGCCAGATCGTACACCGGCGTCCCAGGATAGGGAACCATGATGTTGATGTAGGCCTGATCGAGATGCCGGAGGCGGCGAAGGAACCAGATCGTCTTCCACGCGCTCTTCTTCGTCTCGCCGGGATGGCCGATGATCGCGCTGCCTCGCGTCTCCATGCCCGCCTCTTTCGCCCAACGATAGGCGCGGCGGATATCGTCCGGCGTCGATTTCTTCTCGATTCGTTTGAGGATCTCCTCGTCACCGCTTTCGATGCCGTAAGAGATTCGGGTCATGCCGGCCTTGGCCATGGCGTGGACGAGTTCTTCGTTGACGATATGAGCGTGGCACATCCCCTCCCACGTGAATTTCAACCCGCGCTCGTGAATCCCCCTGCACATTTCCATCATCCGCGCGGGACGAATTGCAAGCGTATCGTCCAGGAAGATGACATGTTTGAATCCAAGGTCGTTCACCAGGATATCAAGCTCATCGAGGACACTCTCGACAGACCGAAACCGCAACTTCCGCGTGAACATCGACGACTGTGAACAGAAAGTACACGTGAACGGGCAACCACGCTGCGTGAGGATGACGCCAATCGGTTCCTCATCCTTCCCTGGCGCGGTCCACGTGTAGAGCCATTTATCCAACGGAAAGGTACAGGGTAATGGGAAGGCATCCAAATCGGGAGCCATCGCGCGTCGAGGCGTGGCGAGCACACGACCATCGCGGCGATAGAGAATCCCTTCGACCGAGGCCGGGTCGCCTCCGGCTTCCAGACACCTGACGAGTTCCAATAGGGTAACCTCCCCCTCACCCAAAACCGCGTAGTCCAATTCCGGGTTGCTTTCGAGGCACTCTTCTTTCAGAATGGTCACATGGATCCCACCGAGCACGACGGGGATATTCGCCAATGATTTGATCTCTTTGGCAATCGCACAGGCGTTATGAAAAATGGGTGTTGTGGCCGTCACGCCGACAAGGCCGGGATCAAACTCTCGCACATTTGCCAGCAGTTCATCGGGCGCCATCCCTGTTGCCGCCATGTCTTCCAAGCGCACTTCGTGGCCATTGGCTTGCAACATGGCCGCAAGATATTGCAGGCCAGTCGGCGGGTAGCTGGCGCCAATCTTCGCGGCCTTCTCGTAGCCACGATAGACCTGGAAGTACGGCGGATTGATCAGCATCACCTTCATTCATACTCTCCGGAGTGGCCTAAGCGATCCCAACTAGTGCTCCGTCAAGCGTCATATGAGGGATACGCGGGCAACGTGTGTGCCACTGGCGGCTTGTCCGCCAGTGCGTAATTACCAACAACCGCTCACAGGACACTGGCGGGCCGGCCGCCAGCGGCACCCATCATTCGAACAGTGACAGAGCACTAGAGCAAACTAAGCAATCGTGTAGCGTCCGACGCCCCTGGCGGCACGCCCTCGATAGCACTTGGGCTTTTTCAGTCCTTCTCACCGACTGCGAGAATATGAAAGCCCAATTGCGAGATCGGCCAGAGTGAAAAAGCGGCATTGAGAACGCGGCCTGGGTAGTAGGCCCAATCCGGCAGCTTGCCGGGCAGGCTGTTGAACACCGTCAGCCTCACGTTCTTGAAGCCGGCTTCTTCAAACATCCGCCGAACCTCCGGCGGCGAAAACTCCTGATCGCCCGGCAAGACCCCATAGTCCTTCGCGGTCAACTTCCGAATACCCAACGAAAGCCAGGGACTCCACCGATTGGAAACCAAACCCACCACGCGGCCGCCAGGCTTCAAGACACGATAAAGTTCCTGTACCGCCTTCCGGGGCGCCTGAAGATGGATGAGGTATCCAATGAAAATAATCCGTTCGAAGGAATCCGATGCGAGGCTCAGGTTTTCGCCGTCGTCCCACTGGAATTCCAGGTCGAGGTCCGGCGCATCGCGCGCCGTAATCTGCCTCGCCTTTTCCAACATGCTTTCGGCAACATCGATCCCCAACCCCTTCTGGCCGGGCTTGAGCAGCCGCATAATGTGGTAACCCGTGCCGCAACCTGCTTCGAGCAGTGTCGAGTAGCCGTCGCCAAGACGCTGTGCAATCATATCGAGTCGCTTCTGTTTGAAGAAAAGCGACGCCTTCGAACCCGCGAAGCGATCATCCCACGTCTCGGCGAAGTCCTCGAAGAAATTCCGGATTCGTTCCTTTTCGACCAGCGTCTCATTCGTCGCTGATTCATCCATCTCACATTCCTCAATTCGTTCGCGCAAGCCAGTGTCATTCATGACGCAATACCTGCCGCCTGATTCGAGGTGTTACGCCGACGCCGAACCCAGCGGACAGCATCCTTCGCGTTGTTGATGGCCTTGTCCTGAAAATACTGCCCGAGCCAACCGACCCGCCCTGCCGGCCATCGATTGGGGTGGACAAGCAACTGCGCGTTGTCAATCTTCCCCGCTTGGATGGCTTCAATCAAGCCCTCGGTCCCGTCCTTCATCAACGGCGGCTGCGACCCCTCTACGCTATCCCAGATCACATTTCGATCCGCGTTCCAATTCCGACCGGAATCGGCGAGGTAGGTATATCGGTAGTGATCGATCGTGAGGTAGCCTTCGCCTTTGAGATCAAAACCTTCCAGGGGATATTCCTTCCACAAGAGCCGGCCATCCCACCTCGAGAGGGGACGCGAGTGCATTGTCGCCGAAACGACCGGTGCAATGGACCGAAGGCTCTTGAGATCCTTGGAACACAAAGCCGCGGCCTTCGCAAAATCGCCGTCGGCATCCGCCAGCGTCTCATAGTGGTAGCCGATCTCGTGTCCGAGAGATGCAATTTCTCCAATGATGGCGGGTTTCAGAGTCCAGGATCGGGTTCGGAAAAAGTAGGTGCCGAAGATCCCAAGTCTCGCTTCGAGCTTTGCCGTGGCAAGAGCCGCCTTCGGGGCGCGGTCCACGTCATGCCGGAGCAGGACGACGTTTCGCGCCTGGTCGATCCGATCGTGCTCATCCCAATAAGTGTCGAATCGAGTAAAAACCGTATCACGCGATTTGAACGCGAGAAGCAATTGTTCAAGCATCGACAGTGAAAAATCGAGCATGGGCCGTCCTCCGGCATGCGAGAATCTCATCCGCAAACATTACCCGACGTAGAGCTTCGCCGCCGCGTTGATCGTCTTGATCGCCTCGTTGAAGTTAATCCCGATTGTATCGCAGTACCATTGGATGGATTCGTATCGCGGCTGATTGTCTTCTCTTGCCAGCGCCAGTGCATCTTCGCGCGTCAACATTCCCTCGCGAATCTGGTTACTCCGAAGTGTGTCGTTTTCCGTAAGGCCGCACATTGTGTAATAGATATAGTTATAGAATGGCGCCGTGCCGTCCCCGATCCGCCAGGTGCTTCGTGTGTCGGTGGCAATTTCCCAATTATACTCGTCTATTAACGTCGAATTAACTTCCTCTTCCCGCCATTGGATATACTCGAACAAATTCAGGTAATTATGCGGAATGGCGAAGAAACACAGATACGCCCAGACGGTATCGATCATGGACGAGTTGACATACCTGAGATTCGTCAGGTATCGCATTCCGTAATAAGAAGCCAGGCGAAACAGGCCGGAAAGTCTAATGGCGTGTGCGTTCTTTTCATCAAAGTTCGGGGGAACACCGCAGAAGCCGAACTTGAATTTCGAGATCTCTAGTTTGTTTTCACACAGTACAATAAGCCGGCAGCCTGTCTGCTTGCCGATCTTGTTCGCATAATAGAAATACTGTTTGTCCCCAGCCATGAAGATGGGCACGGTCCCGATGTCTGGCTTGGCCAGCCAGGCCGTCACGTTCTTCCGAACATTGCTTCGTTTCCAGTTGATGTCTGCCGAAACTAGAATATGCTCCACACCCAGCTTGCCACACAGCCGCATCTGATTCCGCCGCGCAAGATCCGTCACCATGCCCCAATCGTACGTGTAGGCCACCGGGTGCATCTTCAACACGGTCTTCGCGAGGTGCAGGCCATAACAACTGTCTCTCCCGCCACTCAGCGTGACAAGACAGTCCGGCCGCCCCGTCTGGTTTCGATACGGCGCTACCTCCTGTTCCAGGCTCTCAACCCCTCGCATCCCGGTTTTTGCGTAACCGTGACAGTAATTACAAACGCCGTCGGCATCGAACTCAATGAACGGCATCGTCTCCGGAAGAATACATCTTGAACACCGACGCAGTGAGTCAACCAACTCGCAATTCTTGGGAAACTCGTCCACGAACGAGTTCGACAGAACAAACGGTCCAGTTCGATCGGGAGCAATCTGGGTGGTTTTTCCTCCGCCAAGATCAACGATCGTCCTTCGAATGGTGCCGCAAGCAATCCCGTCTGGTTCCTCACATTCATGATCCAACGCGAAAGTCTGGGCGGACAGATCGTCCAAGTTAATCAAACATCCTTCACCGGGCTCAATATGCCGCGTGCATTCCGGATCGAGCAGCCCTTGCAGCGTCTTCTTCCGGAGAAGAGATGTGAGGATGAATCGTTCCGAGGCAAATACATGCAAGCGATCTTGCTCACTGGAGGCGATGTAGAGCGATCCGTTGTTCGTCGCCAGGAGAAGACAGTTGACATCCTCCAGCAAGATCGCCACCGAAGCGACACCCTCGATGAGCGCGAATGTCTTGCGGACAGCCTCGACAAGCCCCATGCCCTGGCCGTAAAAAAAGCGAATCAGATCAGGCAAAATTTCCGTATCAATCTCGTATTCGCGATGAAGTTCCGGGAAGCGTTCCCAAAGGGCGTTTACATTCGTGATGATCCCGTTGTGGATACAGACCATCCCCTCTTTGATAACCGGCTGGTTGTTCTCGTGGATCTCCTGTGCCCCGTTCGTCACGAGCCTCGAATGGCCGATGAGACTGACGGAACCGCTCAGACTTCCATTGCGATCGCAAGACCCATTCGAGAGCGACTGCCGGAACAGGTCGTCGTATTCTCGCGTGCGAATCATGGAGGAAGCTGAAAGCGGGTGCTTGCTGACTCGGATGACCTCTCCAGAAAGTATCGCAACGCCTGCGGCCTCCTTGCCGCGCGACTCCGACAGTATGAAGAGAGAATCCGCCGTCCGCCTCAGCGAGGCCGGAGTCAGTGAACTTCGTTCGTTTGAAACTACACCAAAAATACCACACATGGTTCAATCGTGGAAACAAACCTGTCACAACCGTTCAGGCTGACATGCTTCCTGCCTTCACCGGCCGCGGCCTCGGATCGCCGGCAAAGTGCATACGAACCGGCGGATTGTAACAGAGTCTCACCTCCTATTTCTGTTGTAGTCCATGTCCATCCAGATGGCAAATAAAACCGATTGGAACGTAAAAAGAACCGTGTATATAATGAGATTCAGAGTGTTCTTCGGAAACTCTGCCTGAGTAACATAGAGAAAGAAAAACCTCGCCGTAAATGGCAAGATAATGAAAAGGGTGGTAAAAAACGCCAAGCCATAGAAAAGAACGAGCGGGTGAAAATCCAACACGACATACCGACGCCAGAGTCTGCGGAAAAAAAGGCGAATCAGCAGCAGGCTCGTAACCGGCACGTATTTCCACAACTTGATCTTACTCTTCTCCCGATCATAGATGGGGCGAACTTCAACATCCGTCACCCGAAACCGCTGAATGTTGAGCATGTTGAGAATGTCGGCGTTATATCCATAACCCTTGGTCATCTGTTCAATTGGAATCGCGCGGAGTGCCGTGTTGTTGATCGCCGTGTAGCCGCACTGCGGATCCATCAGTGAGTAGTAGCCCGTCGCAAACTTAGTCAACATCGTCAGGACGGCATTACCCAAAAAGCGGTGCCGAGGCATCGATCCGACATCACGGTGCAACAGCCGGTTCCCCTTCACATAGTCGAAGCCGCCTTCGATGATGACGTCCAGCAAAGCCGGAAGATCACCGGGATGCATCTGATTATCGCCGGCCATCACTGCGGTAATGCCGATGTCGCTCTCTCGGCTGGCAACGTAACCGTCGATCAAAGATTGACCGAGGCCCTGATTCATGGCGTGATCAATAATCTGGATGCGAGGATCATCCTCAGCCATTTGTCGAAGAATGTCGAGCGTCCGGTCCCTGCTCGCATCGTTAATCACGAAGATGCGATCGACGAATTCCGGCATGCCCGCCAGAGTCTCACCGATGAGTTCCTCCTCGTTGTAGGCGGGAACGACGATGCCAATCTTGTGCTGCTTGTACAAAGTACAGTTCCTGCCGCTACATGCCGCGTAGGCATTCCCATGACTGATCGCGTTGCCGGAGCCGAAGTAAGACACCTCGGAGCGCTTGTGAAAGTGTCAATCCGATCGCTACGAGGGATCAACCGGCGCGATTGAAATACGCTCGTGCCCAATCGACTGTCAAGCCGAGGCCCTTTTGAAAATCCGTGACGAAATCCAATCCGAGCGTTTCTCGGATCAGACTGTTGTCTATCTCAAAGACTTTGATATCTCCCGGCATCCAATCATCGTACTGGATTTCCTGATTCTTGACGCCGAGGATGTCGGCCACCATGTCGGCAAGTTCGCGAATCGTCACCTTGATACCAGAGGCACAGTTATAGCATTGACCTGCCGTTTTGGGGTTGCTCGCGGCGAGAAGATTGGCTTTGACGACATCCTTGACATACGTGAAGGATCGCTGCTGCGTTCCATCTCCGAAAATCGTGATGGGCTTGCCTGCCAGCATGAGCCGCGTAAAGATCGACACGACGCCGCCGACCTCGCTCGATTCCTGCCTGGCCCCGTAAATATGAAAGTAGCGAAGCACCGTTGCATCCAGGCCGTACAAATGATGGAACGCCTGCACGTATTTTTCGCCCGCGAGCTTACTGACGCCGTAGTAGGAAGTCGGGGCCACAGGGTGCTTTTCATCCTGCGGGAAGTATTGGGCCTCTCCGTAAACGGAACCAGTCGATGCGTGAACAAACTTCTTCACCCCAAAGTCCCTTGCCAACTCGAGCAAGTTAAACGTCCCCTCGGCGTTGATCTTAAGGTCCATCCTGGGATCGTTCAGGCAGATCGTTTTCTTTGATGCCGCCTCATGAAACACAACTTCCACACCAGGGAACAGCTTCTTGAGCCCGTCGTAGTCCGTGACATCACACTCGACCTCATGGAAATGATCGTATTTCTTGAGATGTTCGAGGTTCTCATGTTTGCCGGCGAAGTAGTTATCGACACTGATAGTATCCACGCCCAGCTTAACCAACTCTTCGACAATGTGGCTACCGATGAAACCCGCGCCACCAGTCACCAGGGCCCTCTTGAATGGAAAATCCATGGAAGCTCTTCCTATGTCCTATGACTCAAAACCAAAATGCCGTCTTTCATCTGATAGCCCAAGTTGCATCGGCTGCAAGTAATATGTTTCTCGACATGCCCCAGGCTTTGGCCGCACTCGCATACCCAACCCTTACGCACGGCAGGAACACCGGCCATGAGTGCATAGTCCGGCACATCCTTAATCACAGTCGCGCCGGCGGCAATAAAAGCATGCCTGCCGATGGTATTGCCACAAACGATGGTGGCATTGGCGCCGATCGACGCGCCTTCTTTCACAAGCGTCTTATGATAGAAGGCCGCTCCTCGCTGGGGATACTTGGATCGTGGGTCCATGACGTTGGTAAACACCATCGAGGGTCCGCAGAAAACATAATCCTCCAGTTCGACGCCCTCATACACCGACACGTTATTCTGTATCTTGACGGCGTTGCCGATCCTGACATTGTTCCCGATATTGACATTCTGGCCGATGCTACACTTCGACCCGATCTTCGCACCGGACTGAACGTGGCTGAAGTGCCATACCTTGCTACCCGACTCGATCTCAACGTCCTCGTCTACATACGATGACGGATGCACGAAGAAATCCGGCGTTTTAGGGGTCCCACACTCTTCCTGCCCGAGCGGTTTGCCAAGCAGGTCCACGCTCGCCCGCTCCAGGATTTCCAGGACTTCGATCGCATTGCTTCCGCCGGCCGTGTCAATCGGCGAGCCGTCGAGATGATCCACGAAATAGGAAAGCTCAACCGTCAGCGGCATCTCTCGCTCGTAGGGGATGATCTCAGTCGGGCCGTCGCGTTTGATGGGTTCTCCACGGACCCAGTCAATGCCCTTCTCGAAGAACAGAATATCCTTACTCTCCGAGGAATCCTCGAACGAAAACATCCCCTTGGAGCCGATGACCACGAGCCGATGTTCCTTGAAAGGATGCAACCAACTCACAAAGACATGGCCGACAATATTGCCAGGATACGAAAGGACTGTGAGGGTCGTGTCATGAATATGAGGTTGAAGGAACGCACCACCCGTCGATTGCACGCCCGTGGGCGTCAGCCCGATCAAGTATTGGAAAATACAAATATCGTGAACCGCGAAACTCCAGAGAATGTTCTCCTCGGTTCGCACCGTGCCGAGGTTCACTCGGTTCGTATAGAGATACTCCAGCTTACCGATCCGCCCTTGCTCGATCAATTCCTTGATCTTGCGAATGGCCGGGTGAAAGAGAAGCACATGCCCGACCATGAGATTCACGCCGTTTCGCTTCGCCAACTCGTTGAGCTTTCGCGCCCGTGCGGCCGTCAGAGAGAGAGGTTTCTCAACCAACACGTGTTTCCTGTGGTTGAGAACGGTCTCGGCAATCTCGTCATGTGTCTCCGCCGGCGTGGCAATCGTGAAACCGTCGAACTCCTCTTCAACCGCCTCATGGACACTCGGGAACGTCCGAACGCCAGGGTAGGCTTCCTGGAATGCGCGCAGCGTATCCGGGTTGGTCTCGACGATTCCGGCGAGATGACCCAGGCCGGCAAGTGTCTTGATATGGTTCTTGCCCCACCTACCCGCTCCGATGACACAGACGCGCTTGCCCATAGAACTGCCTCGTTGTCTGGATGACTTCGTCCTGCATATCCGTGGTGAGCTCCGGGTAGATCGGCAACGCAATCGTATGAGATGCCGCGTGCTCGCTGTGCGGGAAGTCGCCGACCGAGTAACCCAAGTCCTTAAAACATCCCTGCATGTGGAACGAAACAGGGTAATAGACCTCGTGGCCGATCTCCGCCGCGCTCAGCGCCTTTCGGAGTTCGTCACGCCGACCCGGCGTAGACAGGACATATTGATTGTAGATGTGATAGGCCCGTTCATACGCGATGACGGGCTTCTTGGCGCCCTCAATATCGAAGTGCTCATCATAGTACGCAGCGTTTTCTTGCCGCATTGCATGCCACTTGTCCAGATGCGGAAGCTTGACGAGCAGAACGGCCGCCTGGATCGGATCCATTCGGAAATTCCCGCCGATGATCGGGTGATAATACTTCGGCTCCGCGCCGTGATTACGAAGCTGCTTCAGCAGTTTCGCCAAGGCCGCGTCATTCGTCACGACCATCCCGGCATCACCAACACAGCCGAGATTCTTGCTCGGGAAGAAAGAGAAGCACCCCATCGTCCCCATGGCTCCGGCCTTGCGAACCCCCGAACCGCTCGGGTATCGGGCGCCGATCGCCTGGGCCGCATCCTCAACCACGGGAATATCGTACTGCCGCGCGACTTCGAGAATGGGGTCCATGTCGGCGCACTGCCCGTAAAGGTGAACGGGGACAATCGCCTTCACCCGATCGCGCCTATCACTCTCTCGCGCAAACCAATCCCGGAGAGCGCCTGGGTCAATGTTGTAAGTGTCGGGATCGATGTCAACAAAGACCGGGGTCGCATTCAACCGAGAGACGACTCCGGCCGTAGCGAAAAACGAATACGGCGTGGTCAATACGAGATCGCCGGGACCGATGCCGATCGCCATGAGCGAGACCA
>CAZTAR010000084.1:0-13141 GCA_964611695.1 uncultured Planctomycetaceae bacterium
CGCTTGACACGCAACGGGCTTTCATAGAAGAGCCGCGCGCGTAAGCAAGCGGTCACCATTCGATGACCAAGGAGGCCAGCAGCCCGTCATCCCCGTCGCCCACGGGAGGACGACGCTACAATCCAGGGCTGGTACGAGATTCCTTTCTCGCGCCAGCCCTCGCAACTCCGCCACCGCTCGTCTATCCTTAAACGCAAACTACGCAATCATGTAGCGTCCGGCCCCCGTGTCGGACGTGGAATACAAACTGTTTGCCACGGCCGACACGGGCGTCAGCCGCTACGGAAAAAGCGAACCTGCTCAAGACGAAATGATGAATGCAAGATTGTTCCACGCGACGTTGTTCGACGCGGCCGAGGAGTTGATCCCGGCCGGGTCGAAGATCGTCTGTGCAGTTTCAGGCGGCGCCGACTCGATAGCCCTTCTGCACGGCCTGCACGCCTTGAATGAAATCCACAATCGCGATTGGACGCTCCACGTCGCGCATGTCAACCACACCCTGAGGGATGAAGCGGAAACGGATGCTCGGTTCGTCGCCGAGACAGCAACTGGCCTGGGTCTCGATTGCACGGTGCGGAGCATCGACGTCCGAACCACTGCCAATCGAAACGGCGACACCATCGAGGAGGCCGCACGAAGCCTCCGCTACCAGCTTCTCGAAGAAATCGCGCGAACCACCGGGGCCCAATCAATCGCAGTCGGCCACCACGCCGACGACCAAGCGGAAACGGTCCTCCACCACATCGCCCGCGGAACAGGCCTGCGAGGCTTGGCCGGCATGTCCCCGCGAAGGGAAACCACACCCGGCAGCAACATCTGGCTTGTTCGGCCGCTGTTGAACCTGCGTCGATCCGATCTTCAGGAATACCTCGACCATCGCAACATCACACATGTTGACGATGCCAGCAATGATGACACAGACGCCACCACGCGCAACCGAATCCGGCACCAAGTCCTGCCGTCCATCGAAGCGATGATCAACCCCAAAGTCACATCGGCCCTGGTTCGACTGGCAACTCAGGCTCGCCGCGCCAATGAGTTCCTTCGCGACAGCGCCGAGGACGCTCTGAACCGCCTCGCCATGGACCAAACCAATCGCGACGTTTCCATCAGCGCGAAGCGTTTCTCCAAGCTACCCCGCGCGGTGCAGACGGAAGTCGTTCTCCTCATCCTCAACCAGTTGGGAACATCCATGCAAAAAATCGGTTTTGAGCGTATCGAGGCCGCGGCGGACGCGGTCATCGCTCGGGGCCGACGTCGTAAAATCGAACTGCCCGGTGGCATACGTATCGAACGCGTCGGTCCTCGATTACAATTTCATGTCGGTATTTCCAGCGAGGACGGACGGACCCGAACCAATGAATCCGCCGAAGAGAAGAGTCTTTGATGTCATGTGCGAAACACATGCCTGAAACCCCACACATGCCCGATGCCCAACACATGTCTGATGCTTCCGATGCAATCAGGCAAGGTCCGCCCTCGCCGCGTTTCCGCCAGCAGCTCTCTTGGCTCCTCGTCGTCGCACTGACCGCTAGAATCGCAGTCATTGTTTTTGCCGAGCACCGCCCGCAAACGTTCGACTTCCCCGACTCTCATCGCTACGTGCGGGTGGCCCGCAACATCGCGGTCGGCGAAGGCCCGATCGAATCCGAGCAAGTCAAATCCGGAACCGACCCCCTCTATCCGTTGCTGCTATCCACGGGCGTTCTGTTGGGGCTTGACGACCTCGCGTCCCTGATGTGCTACGGCAGGATTGTCAACGCGATCTTCGGGCTGACCTCCGTGTTTTTGCTTGCAATACTTGCGAGGCGACTGGTTGGAGAACGAGCCGCGATGATCGCGGCGGTGATCCTGGCGGTAGACCCCATCCTGCTCTTTTTCAATGCGTTGGTCCTGACCGAAACATGCTACACATTCCTCCTCCTCACAACATCCGCATGCCTCGTTCGAACTGTTGGCAACCGACGCCCGCTCGCCTGGTCCGCCGGCGCTGGCCTCTGCATGGGGCTGGGCACACTAATGAGATCCAGCAACCTCTTCATGCCGTTCGCCCTGCTCCCGATCGTGTGGTGTCTAGTCCCTCGAGAAGAACGCCATTCCTCTAAACGCTACCAACGACGGATCAGGGCAACGCTCATCTTCCTGTTCGCATCGTTCGTCCCATTAGCGCCCACGATCACACGCAACTTCAGCCTGTTCGGCGCCTTCGTCCCGGTACGAACCGGAAGCGGCGCAAGCCTGATGGAGGCCCTGGGACCCTGGGCGGACGGCTCGCCCGGCATGGATCGAATCGTGTACCCCCACTTTCCACAAGGGACAAACGAACACCAGCGTGATCAACTCTGTCGCCGGACCGCACTTGAATGGGCTTGGGCACACCCCGCTGATACATTCCAACTCGCCCTGACCAAACTGAAACGAACCTGGTCCGTCACGATCAACGCCGATGCATACACCGCGACCTCCTACACCCTGGTCGCATGGGGAACCGTCGCTCCGGAGTTTATCTTGGTCATCGCCGGCCTCTGCCTGATGCGCCGGAGACGAACCGTCTTGGCACTGTTGCTCGTACCCGCAATCTACTTTACGCTGCTCCACATGGTGTTCGTCGGATCGGTTCGTTATCGCGTGCCTGCAATGCCGCTGCTTTTTGTGCCGGCGGGTGTGGCCGTGGATTGGCTCCGTCGCAGATTCGGCGGCGGAAAGAACGGTTGAGGGCACGTCGATGTCTCGAATATCGTTCTCAGCCGGCCATCGACGGCGATTCTGGTGGCGTCGCTTCGTAGAGCGAAAAACGCTGAATCGCCATCCTGTCTCACTCACGCGACAACGCGTCTGCGTCACCCTGCTCATTATTCTTCTCCTCGGACTCGCGTGGTACGCCAACACAACCCGAGATGCGTCGATCCGAGAGCGGGCCATCGAGTTTCTCACCGAAGCCACCGCAGGGGAGGTCGAAGTCGGGCAAGCGCACTTCGAGATGTTCCGCGGCATCACACTCTACGACGTCCGCGTCTCCACCCCCTTTGACGAACAGTTCGACCCCACTGCCGTGGAACCGGCCGAGCGAAGGCTATTCTCGGCGAGTTCTGTCCAGTTGATCCACAATCCCTGGCGACTGCTCTTCGGTTCTCTCCGTGTCGAAAGGATCGTCGCGACCAAACCGACGATCACACTCGCACGCAACACGGAGAACGGGATTCGCAATTGGCAACTACTGGCCACGACCAGGAACACCAAAGGGGGCAGCGGCAATCTCCGCCCGAGGATCACCCTCAGATCCGCGCAGGCAATCGTCGTCAGCCTGGATCGAAGCGGAAAAAAAGAAAGAACCATCGAAGAACTTGACGCCGATGTACGACCGCATCCGCAAGCCGAAACCGCCTACTGCATCGATGTTCGCCGCTTCACCGATCCGGCCGAACGAGCCATGGTCGTCTTCGATCCAGGCAAGAAGATCGTGACGAACACACCGTTCGTCAGCGCAAAGACGATTCGCCTCCAGCTCTCAAAACCTGTCCAACATTTCTTCGACCAAATCAGCCTGGACGGCGAAGTGAAGCTCGGCCGAATGGTCTACGATACACAGAGCCTCGATGAACGCGATACACGAATCGAATTGCGATCCGTCCGATGTGCCATCCCGCTGTCACTGTTAAGATCGAATGTAACATCCACTCGCGGAGCCGCGTCGCCTCCAAAAGAATCTCCACCACGAGTACCTACGCGAGAAGCCTCTTCCGAAGAGGACGGCGTCATCGAAATGACCGACATCAAGGGCACCCTGAACCTCAAGGGCAGCCGACTCGCGCTCGACATCTCCGGCCTGATCAACGGTGCCGAATGCCGAATGAACGGTCATCTGGTCCGCGTCGGACGCGTCCTCGAAGAAGTCGGCATCAACCTGTCAGTTCAAGGTTTCCGCGTGCCCTTTCCAGAGGGCACGCTCCGCGAACGGTTGACGGTCGACGCCAAAACGCCGAAACTCGTCCGTGAGATCCTCCTGGACTACCAGCCGCATGGCGAATTTGACGTTGACCTCAAGCTCACCCGAAAACCAGGGGCCGATGCCAAGTTAGTCGTCTCAGGTCAAATCGCACCCCAAGGCGCTGTCGGTTGCTGCCGTCTGTTCCCCTACACCATCGATGATCTCCACGGCGCTTTGAAGTTCGAGTCGAACAAGGTGCTCCTCGAAAACCTCCACGGCCGGCACGGTTCCGCCCACGTCAAGGTCGATGGCCTGGTCGACCGATCGACAGACCGAGCCTCGGTGGATGTCCGGATAGAAGCGGCGGCGGTGCCATTCGATGTCGAACTCTTCGACGCACTCTCTGACCATTTCCGCTCTTTCTGGCAAAGGTTTAATCCGCGAGGCTCCGCCCACGTCACGGTTCTCCTCAAACGCGATGGTGCGCCAGCGGACGTACCTAAGCCCAAAATCCGGAGCTATGTCACAGCGGATCTCATCGACGCACACGTCGCTTTCAGGGAGTATCCCTATCCGCTCGACAACGTACACGGCACTTTGGAAATACAGCCTGACGGTATCCAGTTCATCGGGTTGACCGGCCATCACGACGACGCTTCCGCCAGGATTGACGGATATGTCTCCTTCGACATGCAGGGACAATCGAATGTCAACCTGCGAATCGAAGCGAACAACATGAGACTCGATCAAACGTTGGCATCCGCATTGCCGCCGGAAGGACGTGGCGCATTCACGCAATTCCAGCCCGACGGATATGTTGACCTGCTCGGAGCCGTCTCGGTAAGCGACGCCACGCAAGGCGTAGCCTACAACATGCGGACCAGGGTCCGCAAGGCGCAAATATGCTACCAGCAACTCCCCTACGCCATACATGACGTTCAAGGGGAAATCAACATCCGACCCGAAGCCATCACGTTCGTCGATCTCTCAGGAACGCACGAGGAAGCCGAGGTCAAGGCGGGCGGGACCGTCCATCGCCTGCCCGACGGTTACGCCGCCGATCTGCTCTTCGACTGGAATCGACTTCCGCTCAACAAAGCCCTCTTTGACACCTTGCCCGAAAAACTCAAACGCGTCTGGCGAATCCTCCAGCCTGCGGGCTCGGTCCAAATCCGAACCGTCTTCCATCACAGCCAGCATGATGGCCACACCACGCAACGCCACCGCACCGAAATCATCACCGACGGCGCCGAAATTTGCTTTCAGGGTTTTCCGCTGCCTCTGTCCGACGTCAAGGCGCACGTACTTGTGACTGATCAGCAAGTCGAATTCCTCAGCCTTACCGGGCACGTCGCGAAAACCGGGCAAGCCGAACAAACAAACAACCGTGGCGAAATCACCCTCAGCGGAACTCTCGACCTAACTCCGCCTGGCATCCGAGGAACACTTAAACTGACTGCCAAGGACATGGTCTTCACGGATCAACTCCTCGCCGCAATGCCGCCACGCCTTAAAGAGACCGTCGCCGCGATCAAACCCGCAGGCCGGTTCGACTTGCAGCTAGATCCGCTCCAGTTCAACATCGATCCGGATTCCACTGCACAATGGGTATTCGACGGCGAAATCAAATTCGCGGACGCCGCGATGAACCTCGGGTTCGACCTCCGAGGCCTCACGGGAACCGTTCGCGGCCGAGGCCGAATAGACAAAGAAGGAACTTCGATCAAAGCATGCACCGATCTCAGCCGCGTTGTCATGGCCGGTTGGCCACTTGAGAATGTCGCCGCCACGATCTTGTCGGCACCAGGCGACCACCCGATCATGGTGCAGGATGCATCGGCCAATGTCTACGGCGGAGAGGCCACTGGCTTCGCCGAAGTCCGCCTCAACGGACAGCACACCGCATATCAAATCTCGATCGCCGCCCGCGATCTTCGACTCAAACAATACCTCGCGGCACAAAGTCCTCCACGCGGCGCGAAAGACAAGAAGAGCCCCGAGGCCCAAGGCAGTGTCTTCGGCAACCTCGTCCTCAGAGGCCGGTGCGGCGCCGGCGGGTATCGGGAGGGGGCCGGTGAACTGTTCGTCCGAGAAGCGCAGGTCTGGAAACTGCCGCTGGTCTTTGCCGTCTTCCAGGTGCTCAATCTCTCACTGGACGAAAACGTCTTCCATGACGGGTGGTTGAAGTTCTACATCACAAAGAACACACTGACCTTCCAACACATCGACCTCCAAGGGAAAGCATGCTCCCTCGTCGGCGGCGGCCGGATGGATCTTTCCACGAAACAGCTCGACATCACACTACTCGCCGGAAGCCCCGTGCGCATTCGCGTCCCATTTCTGACCGACATCATTGACGGGGTAGCAAGAGAGGTCATGGAGATCAAAGTCTCCGGCACCCCCCGGAAACCAAAAATCACCCCGCAGCCCCTTAAGAGCCTCACAACCGTACTAAAAACACTCTTCCCAGAACCGCCCCAAAGCAGAAACCGGTGACGCGACACAAGAAGCAAAGATCGCGTGTCGCACTGATCGATTGAGTGTGGCACCGGCGTCTCGCCGGTGGACCACTGGTGCGAGATTAACGCTGAACGCTGGTGCGAGAATCCCTTCTCGCACCTACCTCCCCCCCTGCACTCCTCCCCTAGAAAACGTTTCCGTCCACCGACCCAATTCGATCAGTCCCACGTGAACCACGCACGAAGCGTGTGCATCCAGTCCCGCTCCCACAACGCGCCAATGGCGCCAAGCGCCGCGTATTCCATCGGCAATGGGCGCGCAAACGGCGCAAGGTTCAGGTACAAGCCCTGCTCACTCGCATGACGAATAGTCTCCGAATCCGGCCCCGTAATGAAGTAGGCGACGGAGGCCACAACCGCGACAACGATCAGTGACCAGATGCGGCTCGACACTTTGAAAAACCAATGGGCGATCAGGCCTGACGCGAGAAAAGAAATACAGACCCCAAAGTAAACCTGCCCCTTCTCGATCACATCCGAACTTTGGCCAAGTGCGAAAGTGAGAACACTCCAGGCCACGAGCGACGCCACGATCACCGCCCCCACGCCGCGACGAACATCCGGCGAATGGTCTTCCGCCGCACGCTGCTCCGCGGGAGAAACCCTGGGCGAAAACCAACTCTCAACCCAACGCCCGACCACAAAACCAACTGCAATCAAGGCAAGCCACAGCCAGCACTCCGCCACAAGCGCGATCGCCGGAAAGGGGTCCAACGCCACATCAGCGCCGGCCGGAGGATTCAGGCGATACAATACAAACCTGTCGAGTTGTGCCCCGCGAAGCCCCAGCGAAGCAAGGCCCACGGCAATTGCCAGCGGTCCGCGATCGGCCGAGCCCGCCCCGCAGATAGCCACCGCCAACCCACTGCAAACAACGGCCAGCCCCAGAAGCTGTGCCATCGCCGTGACACCCTGATCGACCATCAACAGACTGATAGGTCCCCACGGATCCTGCGGCCGCATGACTTCCCAGCCGACATACCAGAAGATCGTCGCGGCGACGGCCATTGCAATGGCCAACCGCAGCCGAGAGATAAGAATCTCACCCTGCCCAGGCAGCGGCCTCTCCGCCGCGAGAGTACCTGTCTCCGGAGTCAGAACTTGTGAATCAGTCACGCCGGTTGCCTCGATTCGGCCGGCGTCTTGAACCCGGACAAAACCGACGCCAGCCGCTTCTTCTTGTTATCGTCCATCGCACACAACGGTAAGCGGAATTCCTCCGAGATTAAACCGCGCTGCGAAAGAGCCGTCTTGATCGGAATCGGATTGACATCCAGATGCAAAAGCTCCCACGCCGGCGAAAAAAGCCTTGAATGCCACTCTTTCGCCCCTGCCCAATCTTCCGACAACGCGGCTTTGACCATGGAAGATGTCTCACGCGGAAGAAGGTTCGCCAACACACTGACCAAGCCAACGGCGCCGACACTCATCAGAGGAACCGTCAATGTATCATCGCCGCTGAGAATGTCGATATCACTCACGGCCGCCAACATGCTCGCGCCGTCGATCGACCCGGTGGCATGTTTCACCGCCACGATATTCTTGTGGTCCGCGTGCAGGCGTGCGATCGTCTCGACGGAAATCTCCACACTCGTGCGGCCGGGAATATTGTAGAGAATAATCGGAACCGCCAACCCCCGGGCGATCGTCCCGAAGTGTTCATAGAGACCTGTCTGATTCGGCTTGTTGTAGTACGGAGCCACCAACATGACCGCGTCGGCCCCCGCCTGCACCGCCGCAAGCGAATCCGCCAGCGACCGCGCGGTGCAATTCGTGCCCGTCCCCGCAACCACCGTCACACGGCCTCTCACACGCCCAACGATTGCCGCGACGACTTCCCCCCGTTCTTCGGCGGAGAGTGTCGGCGACTCACCCGTCGTCCCGCACGCCACAATCCCGCTGACACCACCGTCCACCACATAATCCACCAGCCGCTCAATCGCCGGCCGATCGACCTTGCCGTCTCGAAACGGCGTCACCAATGCAACGAAGCAACCCTTGAACATCACAAACTCCTCGCGTGCTGTTCCTTGAGCACGGTTCTTCCAACGCTACTCCTTTGGCGCATGCCTCTCCAGAAGCCCTCGCATCTCCCGAACCGCCTCACGCAAACCGACAAACACAGCCCTCGATATAATACTGTGACCGATGTTGAACTCGGCAAAGCCCGGCATCGACGCGACGGCCCCGACATTCCGGTAGGTCAAACCATGCCCGCCGTGAACCTCCAGCCCACATTCAAGTGCCACGCGAATCCCATCACGCAAATCACCCAATGCCCGTTCCTGGGCTCGGACGCCCTTGGCATTCGCGAAGCCGCCGGTCCACAGTTCGACAACACCAAAACCCAACTCCGCAGCCTTCTCGATGTGAGGCTCGCGCGGCTCGATGAACGCACTACAAACAATACCGGCATCCTTCAGCCGCTTCACCGCCCCGCCCACGCGTCGCGACAGTTTCACTACATCCAAGCCCCCCTCGGTCGTCACTTCCGCGCGATGCTCTGGCACAAGGCAGCACTGCTCAGGCCGAATCGAGGTCGCGATCTTCACGATCGAAGGCGCGATGGACATCTCCATGTTCAACTTGCACGAAACAACGCCCTTCAGCAAAGGCACATCCCGATCCGTAATATGGCGACGATCCTCGCGCAGATGAAAAGTGATGCACGATGCGCCGCCCAGTTGAGCCTCCGCCGCCGCCCATGCCGGATCCGGCTCATCCGTACGACGCGCCTGCCGAACCGTTGCCACATGATCGATATTCACGCCCAGTGTTGCCATCTCTTACCCCGTAACTTCCTTCTATTATCCACTCGCATTCACGGACCACACGCATTATAAGAATCCGCGTGAGCGTGGCAACGCGCCACCGTCGCGCCGGTCTGACCGCTTGGATATACCTGTGCCACCGGCGTCTCGCCGGTCTGAGAAATCCGAGAGACCTGTGGCACCGGCGTCTCGCCGGTGATACTCACGGTCATGGATCGAGTTTCCGAGAGAACGTAGCGTCCGACTCCCATGTCGGACGTTGAAGACCAACGGTTATCCACGGCCGACAGGGGCGTCGGCCGCTACGAATCCTGTGATACCGCTCTCGACAAGGAGTCGATCAACAATGCGCACGTTCCTAGAAATCCCCGTCGGGCTCCATCGCCTCGCCGCGTGCCTGGAACGCCCGGACTCCGAACATCCTAAGAGCGACACCCAAACTGTCTGCCCCGTCGTCGTCTGCTGCCACGGCCTGACCGGCACCCGCATCGGCGCCTGCTATCGATCCGTCTCACTCGCCCGACAACTCGCCGCCCAAAACGTCGCCTGCCTGCGATTCGATTTTCGAGGTTGTGGAGAGAGCGACGGCCGCTTTGAAGACCTCACCGTGCGGACTCTCCTGGAAGACCTCCGATCGGTGATTGCCGCGATCAACACTCTCCCCGGATGCGATCCGACGCGCCTTGGCCTCGTCGGCAGCAGCTTCGGCGCATTCACAGCCGCACACCTCGCGAGCGAAATCGACGCACTCAGATGCTTGGTCTTCTGGGCGCCCGTGGCGGACGTGAATGACCTCATCCATCATCAAATGCCCGAGCCAGCCTGGACGTTGCTGCGATCGCAAGGTTGGATCGATCACAACGGACAGCCCCTGGCCGAACCCTTCTTCGATCAACTGCCCGACAAGACCGGCCCGGAGATGCTCGCCCGCCGCGGCAAACCGCTGCTCGTCTTCCACGCACAGGGCGACGCGCAGGTCCCCATCGAACACGGCCGCGCGTACGAATCCGCAATGACACAAACCGGCGTAGAGGTATGCTTCGAGACAATCAACGCAAACGACCACAGCATGCGCTCAGTCGAGGCAAACCGGCACATCATCACCGAAAGCGTCGCCTGGCTGCGGAGATTCCTTCACCCCGATCAAACAGCGGAAGAGAGCACTTCTTGAACCACCCCGCGCGGAGCCCCGATGTCCGCGACATAAACCTCACCCGTATAGTCTGAAGCCCCGGGAGAATCGAAACCCACTTTCCGAGCCACAAAGGTGACAGTCACAGTTGCACGAATCGTCGCATTGGACGGCTGCCCCGTATCACAATCCAACCCCGAGGGAAGATCAACCGCGATCACCTTCGCGCGACTGCATCGGTTAATCGTCTCGATTGCCAGATCCAACGGCGACCGCACCTGCCCTGAAAACCCCGTGCCCAATATCGCGTCAACGATCACATCCGCCCGTTGCAGCCGCGGAGCCGCCTCGCGAATGTGCGTATCGCTATCAAATGCCTGACAAGGAATACGCATCGCCTCCGCGATCCGTGCGTTGACAGCCGCATCGCCAGTCAGTCGGGCCGGATCACAAGCAAGAAATAACTCCACCGCAATACCGGCATTAAACAAATGCCGGGCAATGACAAAACCATCACCCCCGTTGTTGCCTCGCCCGCAGACGACCGCCACCGAACCGCCGCCAGGCACACAGTCCCTCACATGGCGCGTAGCGTTGCGGGCGGCATTCTCCATCAGAACGATGCCGGGAATGCAATACGCCTCAATGGCCCTTCGATCAACTTCCCGAACCTGTGCCCGGTTCAAACGGATGTCTTGGTTGCTTGACACAACGGCCTCACTCTCCTGTCGGACCAGAGGTGGTCTGTTCGACTTGTTGCCGCAACTTCCTCGCCGCCGCTTTGAGTTCGGGCAGAAACTGTCCCTTTCGCTCGGCGACTGCGAGGGCCACCTCATATTCAGCCAGCGCCTCGCCGGTCCGCCCACACGCATGCAACGCCGTGCCCAGATTCCAGTGAAACAACACGTTCTCCGCATCCTCCTCGACCGCCAACCGGTAGTATTCAATCGCGATCGCATACTGCCCGGCATGACGCATCGCCACATCACCGATCCGCGCATAGCACACCTCAGGCGTGTTTCCGCATTCAATCGCCTTCTCACAAGCCTTCCGAGCAGCGCCCGCGTCTCCCCGGGCGACATGCGCCTGCGCCAAGGAGACGTAACCCGCGCCCTCGAACTTGCCAAGGCCGTTCGCAATCGCCGATTCGATCAGAGTCACAGCCTCATCCGGACGCCCCTGCCCAAGCCGAACCCGCCCCAGCATGTGAAGGTAATCTCCCCGTTGCGGGTCCTGACGCAGGCACGCCTCCACATACACCAACGCCTCATCATACGACTCCTCCTCCAGGCATATCTGAGCCAGGTTGTTATGGGCTTTGAGCAAGGTCGGAACCGATTGGACCGAATGCGTCCAAAGCGCCTTCGATGTTCGCCAAACACCCTGCTGCGCCCGCATCAGAATGAACATCGGAACCACAAACAACACGAGCCCCAACCGAACCATCCGCTTCCGCTGCCGAACCCCAGCCTCGATCCGAGAAGCAAACAGTGCCAACGGGAAAAGCAGGAACACAAGCGGCAGATAGAGAAAACGATCCGCCACACACGAACTCATGAAGCGAACAGCCCCGATTGCAGGTAGCAGGATGATCCCGAATGCCGTCAGCCCCACAAACAGCGGCCGGCACCACCGCATCGATGCAAGCCAGACCAAACCGATGGCGATCGCCCCGGCAATGGCCATCGCCACGACAGGGTTGGCGGGACTCGGATCATCCGGCAATGCGCGGTACGGTGACAAAAACAGCGGCCACACCACGTTGCCGGCATACAGCACCACGTTGTAGCTCAGCAGGCCGACCCACTTGAACAGAGTTCCCGCGTCGGTGATGCTGGGCTTGTGCATCGAAGCCGACGCTACCTGAGAGGTCCAGGCCACCCACCCCATCAGCACCATCACCAAGGCAAACGGCGCCTTCTCCGGCAGGCTCCGAATGACACGCCTCCCCAACGGCCAGATATCCAACAAAGGAAGAACCAACGGCAGCAACATCACCGTCGGTTTGGCCAGCCCCGCGACAATGTAGAGCACCATCGCCACGACCAGCCACCTGATGCGCCCTCTCACCCCGCCGTATTTCAGATAGCTGAGAACGCTCCCGACCGCAAAAAAGGAAGCCAGTACCGTCTTGCGCTGTGATATCCACGAAACCGATTCAACCTGCACGGGATGAACCGCGAACAGAACAGCCACAAGAAAAGGAATCGCGATCCCCCCCACGACCGAACGCATCAGCAAAAGCACGAGCACGCTGGTTGCCGCGTGAAGCAGCACGTTCGTCAGGTGAAACACCAGCGGCCCCGGCGTGTCGCTGCCCGCCAGCAAAACATCGCCCATCAACGACACCATCGTCAATGGTTGATAGTAACCGGCAACCGTCGACGGAACAGTCACCTCCGAGAAGAATCGCCACACGCCTGAAAGACTCGGATGTCGTACAACCTCGTTGTCAACGACATATTGGTAATCATCCAGCCGCACATAGTCGTGTCCCAGACTCGGCCAATAAGCGACCAAAACAATCACGACCAACGCAACAACTGCATGCAACAGTGGCCGTGGCACATTCTGCTTTTCACTCGCGACCATACGTTCACGCCCGATACCACTGGCGGCTCTCCCGCGAGAGCACATTAACGCTTTCCGTAGCGGCCGACGCCCCTGTCGGCCGTGGCAAACTGTGTGTTATCGACGTCCCACACGGGAGCCAGATGCAACACGATCGCCTAAGTTGCTCTAGTGCGTTGTCAACCCTAAGTTGTCGGGTTGGTTCCGCCCTGGTATTTGT
>CAZTAR010000085.1:0-13122 GCA_964611695.1 uncultured Planctomycetaceae bacterium
GGGCGCTACGTTTTTCGACCGCCCAGCGCTACACATTCCAACCGGCGTTCATAACTCGACCGGTGGTACTCGTTTCTCCGGTGTCGCGTGACTTGGTTAAGGCTTCCAGTTTTGCCGGATCCGAAGCCACGTCAAACCCCAGAGCGGATTCGTTGCCCTCATACGGCTGAACATAGCTGACGGGAAAATACTCCTCGCGCTGGGCAGCCCGGACCATGTGTCCCTGGGCCTTCCTATCGGTAATCTGGTAATCCGGAAATCCATCCTGCCGGGCTGCGTTCTCGAACTCTGTCCGGCGAGCGTGAGGCACGCGGGGAATCCATTCTAGCGCCTGAACTTCCGGGTTGTGCGACAGGAAAGGCTCTACAAATGCCAGGAACTCGTCTCGTTCAACACTTTTGGAGCCGTCAAAAAACGCGGTCAGTGCTTCAAGCTCATTCAGGCTCAGGTCAATGCCTCGTCCAATCGCGGAAACCCTGTTCTCCGCGGCCCGCTGGAACGTGGCGTGAATCCTTTGCCGTTCCCAGTTTCGCACCAGCACAAAGGCCAGGATGGAGAGAATCAGGCCAACACAGAGTGAGAGATTGAACAGAATGCGAGCGCGGCCGCGCGACTTTTGAGATGGGAGACGCCCATCGCGGTGATTTGTCACTTTCACGTGGGATAGTGTGCGCACCGTGTTCAGAAAATGCCGGGTCCACAATGGAACGTCCGATTCTCGATTGGGCTTCTCAACCGCTTCCATCGCTCCGGCGCGGAGCGTCTCGACAACGTCATCGTGACAGGAGGCGTCCTGGGCGCCAGACAGAATCACGATCGGTGTCGGGAAGTCGGCCATGATCCGGCGGGTCGCCTCCACGCCGTTGACCAGTGGCATGGCCATGTCCATGACGATCACATCCGGTCGGAGTTGTTCGGTCAAGGCAATTGCCTGGTTCCCGTCCGACGCTTCTTCCGCGACCTCCATGTCCGGATGACTTTGAATCAGCATACAGATCCAGTTTCGTGCCGTCAGGGAGTCGTCCACCACAAGAACGCGAATCCTCCCCGCCCGGCTGCTTCCCAGGTCAGCCCGCGGGCCGTGTTCTCTTGCCGGCATGCTGACGCCCTCGCTTTCCGCGAGAGCGGCGGCAACCGTTTGCTTGACATCATCGACTTGCCGAAGCAGGTCTGTCAGGTCGTTGGCCGAGGGAGACGCACCAAGTTCCTGCAACTGTTTAAACGCGTGTTCGAGCGAATTTGCGGCGTCGCCGATATCGAAGAGACCTACGATGCGAGCCGCGCCCTTGAGTGAATTGGCTGCCTTGTTGAGTTCGCGGATTTCTCCCTCCTCGTAGCGACCCTCCTTCAAAGCCAGGCAGCCACTGGTGAGTTTGTCGAGTAGCTGACTCGCTTCGATGCGAAAGTATTTGAATGGGTCAGAATTCCGCGAAGCCATCTCAGATTGCCTCTAGATTCGCCGTCGTCGCCTCATGAGCATTTGCTCTATTACGTGGCTATGTGGTTACGTAGCCGTTTGTATCTTTGGTGGAAACCTCGGATTTCCTCGCCGCAACGGTCATTCGACTGAGCCCCCGCTTGGACATGCTTCGCCGCCAGGGTCTGTGATGGCCCGGGATATCCAGGTTCCTCGGGACCTTCGAGATTCTCGTCGCGCTGCCTTTCCGCACTATCAGGTCAGCCGCGTGGGATTTCGTTTGGGCGCCTCACTTCCCTTGCCTTCATCCTGACAGGTCCAGAACGTTTGAGCTGATTTCATACATTAATCCCCCTAAACCCAGTCTAGACC
This sequence comes from uncultured Planctomycetaceae bacterium, assembly GCA_964611695.1. Taxonomy (GTDB): domain Bacteria; phylum Planctomycetota; class Phycisphaerae; order UBA1845; family UTPLA1; genus CAZTAR01. The sequence goes on from CAZTAR010000085.1 coordinate 1,790, forward strand.
AACAGGGCAGAATCCAGTCGGACACAGTCAGAATCGGTAGATCAGTGTGGATTGATAAGAAGTGATGGAGAGAGTCACGAGCGGGACTGGTTCATTCATGCCAGTCCGATTATCACGGACGCTTTGAGACCTACCGGACACACCTTTCGGATTGTGCTCAGCAATGAATCGCTCAAGGCGAGGCAAACTCTCCACAAAAGCCTGCTCCAGCGGGCATATTCCGACATTAGAGCAAGCTCCGTCTGTGTCAGCGCGGCTGGGTGAACTCTCCGTGGTATACCTCCTCGTTGAATCCAACGACGAGCGTATTCCCGGATCGGAGGGTCGGGGCCCTGAGGTTGCCTGTGGCACCTAGCATTTGGCCTAGCAGTACCTCATCGTCCGGCGGGTCTTCCTTCATGTTAAACCGTACGACTTGCTTTCCTTTGGCAACGATGACCACTGACGCATCTCGGGCCAGTTCCAGCGCGGTTTCCCAGCCGAGTTTTGTTTTGGCGTCGATGATTACTCTCGGATCGATCTTGTGCTGTGCAAGGAACTCTTGCGATTTTCCGCAGGACGTTCACCCCCGGCGATGATAGTACCGGTCAATCGACTTAGCTTTACCCTTTCCGCTTGTCATGATTGATCGACTCCGTCACCCGGTGGTCTGCCTCCCAAGAACAAATCCAGGCTATCTGTAAGTATTCCTGCGGTTTCGGCCCCAAAAGGGAAACCAGACGATGGCGGGCTTCATCGAGCGGGCCATCAAACCCAACGCGTCAATCACGACGTTTCCACATTGCCTATGGCTTGATCGGCGAGCCGCACCGCTTGTAACCCTCGTGCCATCGATGACATTCTATAGCGTTTCACGTTGATATGTGGCACCGTGAAACGAAACGCGTGCCAGGCCCCGCCCGCCACCTGGGCTTCACCCACGATCGCACCTGATGCATTGATGTAGTAGGCGTTGCTTCCGTCGCCGCCGAGTGTTCCTAGATCCTGCATCACACCGTCTTCCCATAAGAAGGCGCGATAGGCGAAGGCACTGTCCAGGTATGACTTCCCCACGATCTGCCGTGAATCGTTGATGTCGCGGGCATAGCTGGAGTACGTTCCCAGCCCGCCGAGATTGATCAGGCCGCCCTCATCCGTGTACAGAAAGGCATCTTCCTGAAGTCGACTCGTGTCAATCCGCCACCAACCCGATCACGTCTCCGCCCGCGTTGATGTCGGATACGATCCCGCTGTAGCCACTTCCCAAACGCCCGAGATTCTCCATTCCCGTGCCCGGCGTGTAGCGAACAATGTAGCTGCCAAGCAGTCCCGAAACGGGGTCTCCACGGCCGGCCATCTGGCCTGCGGCGTTGATGGCCGTTCCATCGCTTCGGCGGTATTCGGCTGCGTCGATCTGCTCAACGGGGCGGCCGTTGTCGCTCGTGAAGGCGCGGTAGCCGAGGGAACCATCGACTCCCGACTCGCCGGCGATGATACCGTCGTCATTGATGATATACGCCTTCGTGTTTCCACCCTCCAGAGAATCCAGGACGGTGACGATGTAGCGCGGCGGGTAAGTTGCGCCGGTCGCAGTCCAGACGAAAAAGAGGCTGGTAAAAACACTCAGAAGGCTGATGACGTGTTCTTTGGTATGTCGTGGAGTGATGCATTGTCCTTGGTGTTGGAAGCTTCGGGCATTGACCTGTCCGAGGCTAGTCCATGTTCCAGTGTTCGTTTTTGTTCCAGTGCCCGATTACGTTCTTGAGCAAACTCACTTTTTCCGTAGCGGCCGACGCCCTTGTATTTGTGGCACCGGCATCCCACCGGTGGAAGACACAGGCGAGACGCCTGTGCCACAAATGCCGGAACCCAGTTAATCCGAAAAATAAAGGTTGAGGCAGCACTAGGATTGGATAGTTGATGATATCGCCCTATTCTTCTCCGTCGAGGTGATTCGATGTCAGTGAGGATCGTGCAGATCGCTGCGGGTGCGGGTCGAATGTACTGCGGCGCGTGCATGCGTGAAAACAGACTCGCAGCCATGCTGAAACAGCAAGGTCACGATGTTGTCCTGCTCCCATTGTACATGCCGATGCGGACTGACGAGACGAGCATCAGCGGACGCACCATTTACTATGGCGGTCTCAGTGTCGGCCTTCAGCAGGTATTCGCTTTCTTTCGGCAGGACCACAAACGCCTGGACCCACTGCTGGACTCCTCAGTGGTGCTACGAGGCCTGGCACGCTTGATGGCCAGGTTCCATCCGATCGGACTGGGCCCATTGACGGTGTCAGTGCTCGCCGGCGAAAAAGGCGAGCAGCATAAAGAGTTAAAGAAGCTGATTGGCGGGCTCTCCGTCCTCAAGCCGACACTCGTCAGTCTTCCCAACCTGATGTTCGCCGGGGTGGCCAGGCCGCTGAAGAAGGCTTTGAATGTTCCGGTCTTGTGTACGCTAGCCGGCGAAGACGCCTTCCTGGATGCGCTCCCGGCCCCCTACCGAGCGCGAGCCTATGAACTGATCCAAGAGGCGGCCCATGACATCGACGGCTTCATCGCCCCGACCCGGTACTACGCTTCCCGCGCTGTCGAACAGTTCGAGCTGGATCGAGACCGCGTGCATTATGTTCCCATGGGGATTCGAACGGACGACATTGGAGAACCGGCGGACCCACCAAACGATCCACCGAGCAATCCATTTACGATCGGGTACTTGGCCGGAATCTGCCCTGAGAAGGGACTGGCGGTTTTGTGTGAGGCGTTCAAGCGACTGACAGCGGAAAACCGCAGGTGTCGCCTCAAGATAGCGGGGTATGTCGGCGCGGCGGGAAGGAAGTACTGGGCGAGAATTCGGAGCGGGCTTCGTCGACAGGGACTTTTAGGCGAGGTCGACTTTATCGGTGAGGTCAATCGAACTGAGAAACTCAGCTTCCTTCGGTCCCTTCACGTCCTATCCGTCCCCACGGTTCACCCGGAACCCAAGGGGCTTTATGTGCTTGAGGCCATGGCGAGCGGTGTCCCGGTCGTGCAGCCTCGTCACGGCTCGTTTCCCGAATTGATCGACGCAACGCAAGGCGGCCAACTCTATGATCCTAACGATCCTCAAGGTTTGGCGGATGCCATCGCAACATTGATGGAGGATGAATCGCGACGGAGGCGCCTTGCCGAAAACGGGCGAGCGGCGGTGTTGGCCAAATTCAGTGATAGTGTCATGGCAGAAGAGACTTGGTCAGTCTACCAGCGGCTTATCTGAAAATGTTGCGGACTGACCGTGTAACCGAGAGCAACAAACGCAAGCACGCCGCGTCCGACTCCCGAGCCGGACGCAGATAACCAACGGTTCGCCTCGGCCGACAGGGGCGTCGGCGACGATGGCGAATCTGGCGTTGTTCTCATTCCGTGAATAGCGGCGGTCGGACTTGAACCGACGACTCAGAGCTTATGAATCCTAAGAAGGGTGTGAAGTTGGAGTACTGGTATCATTTGGGTGCCACGGGCGGCTTGTCCGCCCGTGCCGGCACTGGCAGCAAGCTGCCAGTGGCACCCCTCTACGAAACGATACCAGTACCGAAGTTGGCGACATGTTCACAACAACCCCGCGGCGTTGCCCAGAAACGAAGGTGTCGTGGGGTTGTCGCCAATTGCCGCGCCGTGGTCAGATGCAAAATGACGCAAAACTGACGCAAGGGATTAAGTTAGTTTCCGCTAACAACAAACACTTGCACACCTTCCCAAACCCCCAAGCCCCTGCTCTCGCAACACCCCAACACCGTTCTACCCCACGCGCACGGCAAATCTCGCTAACTGCCGCGCGGCAATCCCCCGCACCGCCGCTCCCAGCGACCCTTACTATGATAGACCTTCCATGAAAAACGGCTGCGTGGTGCTTCCATCATGATAGACCCCAGAGCACTCCCCACATCGCCACGGCCATACCGTCGTTCTTCAGCATCCCCACCACTCAGCGCACACCGCACTGCCGACCGCCTCGATGGTTTTTCGCCGATCCTCATTCAGAAACGCCACGATCTTCGACAGCATCGATCACGCCTGCCGGGTGGCGCTGCGGACTGCTGCCACGAATTGTCCGAGCTTTTCGGCGGACTTGATGCCGGGCTCGTCCTCAACGCCGCTGGAGACGTCCACGCCCCACGGTCGCAGGCGTCTGATGCCAGACTGAACATTCTTGGGTGTGAGGCCACCCGCGAGGATCAGCGGCGGCGGGTCATCGAGGGCGCCAGCTTCGCGGGCGCCTGCGACGAGGTCCCAGTCGAAACGCCGACCGCTGCCACCGCGCGACTCCGCGGAAAACGCATCGAGCAGGATGCCGCCGATGCCCGCGTCGCGGAATGCGTGGACCTGCTCCGCGAACGATCGATCGCGAACGCGTAGCGCCTTGATCGCCCGCAGGCCCCAGAGCTTGTCGATGAAGGCCGGCGATTCGTCGCCGTGCAGTTGCACTTCACTTAGGCCGACCTCGGCGGCGGTGCGGACAATCGTCGCCGATCTGGCGTTGACGAAGACGCCCACGGCCGAGACAAACGGTGGCAGCGCGGCGACGATCTCTCGTGCCTGTCGCAGGCTCACCTGCCGCGGTGATTTTGCGAAGACCAGGCCGATGGCGTCCGCACCAGCCAGCGCCGCGATCACCGCGTCTTGGGGCCTCGTGATGCCGCATACTTTGATCCGAATCATTGCACCTGCCTGATATCGCGTCCGTCCCCCCGAGATCGACGCACCGTAGCGTCGGCCCCCTGTGGCCGACGTAAATGAGTGGAAAACCCGTTTGTATTCCACGTCGGCCACGGGGGGGCGACGCTACGTGTCTCTCGGCCACAGGGACCGAAGGATCACCGGCGAGACGCCGGTGCCACACTCTGGCTACGGCCGAAGGCCGGACTGTCGTGTTCCGCCGTTACAGCGTACCATGCCTCCGTCAAGGACGAAACTGTTTTCCACGGGCCGCGGATGAGGGCTGATCAGAGCCGCGCGGGTCAGCAAGCGGTACTCGATCGACTTTGGCGGGCCCTCATGCAGAAACGCTGACCGCTCCCTCACGGTCGCGGCTCTGATCTTCGCTCTGATCGCGGCCCCGCGTCGGAGACGCCTATGCCCCAGGATTGGATCATCGAGCCCCCCGCCGCATGCCGAGACGAACTCGCCCGCGCGCTTAACATCTCTCCGATCGTCGCACAGGTGCTGGCCAACCGTGGGGTGACCGACATCGACGAGGCTCGGGGCTTCCTCGAACCGCGTCTCGGCGACATCCTCCCGCCCGAGGCGATTCCAGCGACACGGCCCGCCGCCGACAGGATTGCCGGTGCCGTCCGGGACGGCGAGTCTATTGTCATCTTTGGTGACTATGATGTGGACGGCATTACCGGAGTGTCAATCCTATGGCACTGCCTGAAACTCGCCGGCGTCGAACCGGGCTTCTACATCCCGCACCGTCTTGAAGAGGGGTATGGCATCAGCACCGAGGCGATCGACACACTTGCCGATGAAGGCGCGAAGTTGATCGTCAGCGTTGACTGCGGCGTCACTGCCGTTGAATCGGCCGCAAGGGCAAAGGAGCGCGGCGTTGATCTCATCATCACGGACCATCACAACCCCGATGTAGATGCGTCCGGCGCAATGCGTTTGCCCGACACGCTCATCGTTCATCCCGGCATCGGTCTGGAGGACGAACCGCCCTATCCGAACCGGGATCTCTGCGGCGCCGGGGTCGCATTCAAGCTGGCATGGGCCGTTGCGAAGACACTCTCGAAGACAGACAAGGTCACGCCGGAGTTCCGCGCGTTTCTCATGGAGGCGCTCGGCCTCGCGGCGCTCGGCACCATCGCGGACGTCGTGCCGCTGGTCGGGGAAAACCGTCTCATTGCCTTTCATGGTCTCAAGGGCCTGCCGCAAAGTCGCCAACCGGGGATCAAGGCGCTCATCCATTCCGCCGGACTCGCCGGGAAGAAGCTCGACGGCTACGACATCGGCTTCAAACTCGCACCCCGGCTCAACGCGATCGGCCGCATGGGCCACGCACAGGTCGCCGTCGAGATGCTCACGCGATCAACTCCGGCGGAGGCGGTCCGCATCGCTGAGAACCTCGAACAGCAAAACCGCGCTAGGCAATCGCTCCAGCGCAAGATTGCCGCGCAGGCAAAGGAGATGGTCGTCGAACAGGGGCAAGACGCCGATACCGTCCGTGCCATCGTCCTGGCATCAGAGGGCTGGCACGCAGGCATCATCGGCATTGTCGCCAGCAAGATTGTCGAAGAGTTCGGCCGCCCCACCGTTTTGATCGCGCTAGAAGGCGAACAGGGGCAAGGCTCCGGGCGGAGCATCAGGCACTTCCCGCTTGGCGATGTGCTCGCAGAATGCCGAGAACATCTTATCGCCTTCGGCGGGCACGATATGGCCGCCGGACTGCGGATTGACGCGAGCAAGGTCGACGCCTTTCGCGAGGCCTTTCAGGCCAGGGCCGGCCAACGACTCACCGCCTCGGATCTGACGCCCAAGCTGCACATCGACGACATCGTGGACCTGGGGCAACTTGACGAGCCGCTTGTCGAGAACCTCGGCCGGCTCGGGCCTTTTGGAGCAGGGAATCCCGCGCCTCGACTCGCGACGGAGATGCTCGATGTGATGGGCGAACCCCGCACGGTCGGCTCGCCGCCGAACCATCTTCAGGTCGTTCTGGGCAATGGCCGCACGCAGTGCAATGGCATCGCCTTCGGCCAGGCAAAGGTTCGCGACCAACTTCTGGACTGTCGCCGATGCCGCGTCGCGTTTCGGCCGATATTGAATGAGTGGAACGGACGGCGAAACGTCGAAATGCAGATCAAAGATTTCAAGTTTCCCGACGCATGAGCGAACTTACTGAGCCATCACCGAAGATGAACGCCACGATGCCAACGCAGAGACTCATCGCTTCGGTTGACTTCCGTTGCGTGGTGCTCATCCTGTTGGCTGTGCTTATCCTGGGAGCGCCCGGCATCACGACCGGTGGCCTTGGCTGGTCTGACGCACCACAGCACACCTTCGACGGCATCTTCGTCCTCGACTTCCTCAAAGAGCGGCCCTTCGACAATCCTCGCCAGTGGGCCGAACGGTTCTACCTATTCAATCCGGCCTTGGGCGTCGTGGCCTACTGGCCGCCCGGTTTCGCAATTGTCGAGGCCGCCGCGTTCGCCCTCTTCGGGGTGAGTGTTGCAGCCGCCCGGGCCACGGTTCTTCTCTTTGCCTTCGGCGCGGGCATTCTCATCTTCGCATTGGGGCGGCGCTGGTTTGATCGGCCGACCGGTTTGTTCGCCGCGCTGCTGCTTGTCACGTGCCCCCACGGCACGCTCTGGTTGAGCGATGTGATGCTAGAGTGGCCCGCGGTGTTCTGGCTTCTCGCCGTCTGCTACGCCTACCAGAAAGACCGAGACACGCATCGCGCACGTTGGGCGGTCGCGATGGCCGCCGCAGTCGTGATGGCCTTCATGACCAAACAAACGGCGGGCTTTATCCTGCCGGTAATACTGCTGCATGCGATCGTCGCTCGCGACCGACGGGATTATCTGCTCCGTCCCGCCTTTATCATTCCGGTTGTGGTGGCGCTGGCGGTCATCGTTGGCTACACGACATTGGCCCGACCTTATGCCGCTCTGCCGGCGACGCTGCTCAAACCGTCAGCCGACGATCTTTTGTTTTATGTTCGTCACATGCCGGAGATCGTGGGGTGGCCGCTTTTGCCGATGGTTCTGCTGGGCTTGGGAACGCTCATCACCGCGCCGGATCGGCGAGCCCGGGGGTTGCTTCTGCTTTGGTTCCTAGCCTGGGCCCTGTTCAGCACGATTATCTCCGCGAAGGAGCCGAGGTACTTCTTCTTCGCACTGCCGCCTTTGATGTTTGCCGCTGTACGATTTCTCATGCCGCGTGGCGGAGATGGCGAACCTGAAAGCCCCCTCCGCTGGCGAACCGATGCCCCGCGTTTGACACTTTTGGCCGTGCTGGTCTGCACGCAGGTCGGTTTGGCGCTGGCGAGATCGACCGGCCGTCTCCCCGACTACAGCCCAGCCGTGGCTGCCCTCGCCGAACGTCCGGATGCAGACCTCGTCCTCGTCGATGCTGTCCGCGACGGGCAATTCGTTTTCGACACTTACCGGAACGAAGCCACCCGAGGAAAGATCATCCCGCTTCGCGCGAGCAAGCTCCTCTACGCGCGAGCCGCCAGGATGAAATACTCGGGGCAGATCTTCGCCCACACCGAGCAGGACATCATCGACCTCTTGGACAAGTACGGCATTCGTTACATCGTCATCGAGTCGGCCCTGCCGCGGACGCACTATACGGATGCGGATCCGTTGCCCCGGAAGCTGTTAAGAAAACTCCTGGCCGAAGATTCTCGATTCCAACTCCTCGACGACTGGACTTTGCGGTGCGGTGACGCGATATGGGACGATGTCGAATTGAGGCTCTACACCTACTCGGACTGCCCGCCACGGACATCCGACACGATCACGCTTTCGTTTCCCGGTATGGGACGTGAAATCACCTTTCGCCTCCCGTAATCGGACCCAGTGTCGGCCGGCGCATTCTTTTTCAACAAAGTCTTGCACAACACGGAAGTTGTATCGTATTTTTCTTGTGTGCACCGACTCCCAACGGTGCAGGCAAAGAGGCTAAGGACTGCAACCCACGGAGGGAAGGATAATAAGAGGAGGAGCAGGTTCCTCCAGGCCTGCAACAGCACGAATGCCCTTATAGAGAGAGTTCATCGACAGGTCCCACACAACACCCGCGGCGTCCGGCTCTGGCTGCCTCCTACAGAGCCGGGCGCCCATTGTCATTTGGATACCTCAATCCTTCCAATAAATCCGATAGTGGTATCGTTTCGTCGAGGGGTGCCACTGGCAGCTTGCTGCCAGTGCCGGCACGGGCGGACAGGCGCCCGTGGCACCCGAATGATACCAGTACCATCAATCCGAGCCCCCAGCACCAGCCAATAGTATCTACACAGATGCAGTCAGGCCTGCAAAACCGCCCCGAAGGGGCGGACGCGAGTAGCCACGGGTGGAGCGAAGCGGAACCAGTGGATCGAGTTGAGAACAAGACCTCCCGCCCCGGATGGGGCGGACGAGGGCATCGGCGCGATCTTCTGAATGTTCGCGTTGCGTCCGCCCCGCCGGGGCGGTGTTGGCTCGGTCCACCGAATAACGGGCTGCGCCCGTGGCTACTCGCGTTGACCTCTTCGGGGCCCTCCAGAAGCCGTCAGCAAACTTGTGTAGATACTATTGGCGCCAGCGCGGGGTTTTCGTGGTATAGATAGTAGGTCTTTGGACCCGCTCGCTTGCGCTCGGGGCTCGGATTTCGCGAACGACGCTATCGGATTGTGCGGGCTCCGCGTGTTGACGCTCGATTCACCGCCTCTCTACAATCACCTTCTAGGAACATCAACGGAAGGTGCTTCATGCCTATTCAACGTGCGTCGCGGATCGAAAAGCTACCGCCCTACCTTTTCATCGAAATCGATCGCCGGAAAAGGGCGGCCATCGCCGAGGGTCGGGACATTATCGACTTCGGTGTCGGCGATCCGGACCAGCCCACCCCGGACTTCATCGTCGACCATGCCGCGACCGCCCTCCGTAATCCCGCCAACCACCGCTACCCCTTCGATACCGGTTCGGGACTGTTTCGTGATGCCGCCGCAGGATTCCTGGAAACTCGGTTCGGTGTCCGCATTGACCCTCAAACCGAATTACTTGTCCTCATCGGCAGCAAGGAGGGGCTGGGGCACCTGCCGCTCGCCGTTGTGAATCCCGGCGACATCGCCTTGGTCCCGTCGCCTGGGTATCCCGTTTACGCAGCGGCTTCGATTTTCGCCGGCGGGGTCCCGCATGTGATGCCACTGGCGGAATCTCGGGGCTTCTTGCCGGACCTGGACGCCATTCCGCCTGACGTCCTCGACAAGACCTCGCTCATGTTCATCAACTACCCGAACAACCCCACCAGTGCGGTTGCGCCCCCCGAGTTTTTTGAGAAGTGCGTTTCTCTGGCACATAAACATGGTTTCATCATTTGCTCCGACGCCGCCTACTCGGAGGTTTACTTCGATGACGCCGATCGCCCTCGCTCGATCCTGGAGTTGCCAGGGGCGAAGGATGTCTGTATTGAGCTGCACTCGTTGAGTAAGACTTTCAATATGACCGGCTGGCGGATCGCGTTCGCCGCGGGCAACGCGGACGTGCTGGCGGCGTTGGCGAAGATCAAGGGGAACATGGACTCCGGGGTGTTCACCGCAGTCCAAGAAGCGGGCATCGCCGCTCTGCAAAACATCGATCGGCCTGAGATCATCGCGATTCGCGAGACCTACCGGCGTCGGCGCGACGTGCTCGTGCCACGGCTCGCGGAGATCGGTTTCCATCTCGAATCGCCCCGGGCGACCTTCTACGTCTGGGCACGGTGTCCTGACGGTTATGATTCGATGCGATGCGCGACGAAGCTGCTCGACGAGGCGGGCGTGCTGGCAATCCCAGGCATCGGCTTCGGCAAAGAGGGTGACGGGTTCGTACGATTCGCCTTGACAGTCCCGCGCGAGCAAATCAAACAGGCCACCGACAGAATGGCAGGGCTGACATGGTGAAGCCGGCTTGGCATGACGCATACATCGGCCTCGGCTCCAACATGGGGCGGCGCAAGAAGAATGTCGCCGCCGCGCTCAACGCGTTGGAGAGCACGAAAGAGATCGAGGTGATCACGGTATCGAAACTCTATGAGACCGAGCCGGTCGGGGCGCCGGACGACCAGGGCCCTTACATCAACGCCGCCGCCCACATCAGAACGAGCCTGACGCCGCTACGTTTGCTGGCGGTTTGTCTTAACATCGAGGAATCGCTCGGCCGCAAGCGCTCGATTCGCTGGGGCGCGAGGACGATCGATCTGGACCTGCTCTGTTATGAGCAGAAAGTCGTTACGACGCCGAAGCTCACGCTGCCGCACCCGCTGATGCATGAGCGGAGGTTCGTTATGGAGCCGTTGGCGGAGATCGCGCCGGACCTTGTTCACCCGATGCTTGAGCAAACGGCGAAAGAGATACTCGGTGCACTGTGCGAGCCGGAGTGCTAGTGCTCCGTCAACCTTCATTTTTCGGGTTCACTGGGTTTCGGGTTCTGTGGCACAGGCGTCTCGCCTGTGTCTTCCACCGGCGGGACGCCGGTGCCACAAATACCAGGGCGGAACCAACCCGACAACTTAGGGTTGACAACACACTAGCGTTTTTTGCATGCCACTGTAGCGGCCGACCCCCGTGTCGGCTGAGAAGGAACAGAGAAACTATGAGCGTGCTCCCTGGCGTGGGATAATTGGCCCATTGTTTTTCC
>CAZTAR010000086.1:0-13023 GCA_964611695.1 uncultured Planctomycetaceae bacterium
AGACGCTGAAGGTCACGCCGGCGATCGGGAACGCGATGAACAGGTAGCCCAGCTCGCGCGGCACACCGCGCCAGAGCCGGAGGTATCCCGTGCGCGTCGGCGCGGGTGCCTTGGATTCGGTGGGCAGGCTGCGGGATATCCGGTCGCGTTTATTCACCGCGATAACCGGGAGGGGTACAAGGCCGGCGCTTTGGAGGCTGGGCTCGCAGTTGCCAAGGGCGAGTTGGTCCTGATCTTTGATGCCGACTTCCTCCCGCCCGAGGACATTCTCGAACATCTGGTGGACCACTTTGTGGACCCGAACGTGGGAATGGTCCAGGCTCGTTGGGAGCATTTGAACCGGGACCAGTCGTTGTTGACCAAGACGCAGGCGATCTTGTTGGACGGTCATTTTGTCATCGAGCACGCCGCGCGGAACTGGTCGGGCCGGTTCATGAGTTTCAACGGCACGGCGGGTATGTGGCGGAAGAGCTGCATTGCGGACGCGGGTGGCTGGCACCACGATACCTTGACCGAGGACTTGGACCTTTCGTATCGGGCCCAGATGAAGGGGTGGCGGTTTATCTATCTGCCGGAGATCACGAGTCCGGCTGAGTTGCCTCCGGAGATGAACGGCTTCAAGAGCCAGCAGCATCGTTGGGCCAAGGGCGGGGCGCAGACCTGTCGCAAACTGTTACCGGCGATCCTGCGTTCGCGGCTGCCGTGGCGGATCAAAGTCGAGGCGTTCTTCCACCTGACCAGTTGCGTGAGCTATTTCCTGATTCTCGTTCTGACCCTGATGCTTCTGCCGGTGATGTACCTCCGGACGAACGTGTTTGTGGGGAACATCGGATTCCATGCGTTGTTTGACGGCTCTCTGATCCTGCTCGCGACTTGTTCGGCGAGCACTTTTTACGTGGCGTGTCAGCGAGAGCTGTTTCGTACCTGGGGGGAGAGCCTGAAGTACCTTCCGTTTCTGATGGCTGTCGGCGTCGGCATCGCGATGAACAACGCGCGCGCGGCGTTCGAGGGCTTTTTCGGGAAGGCCTCTGAATTTGTCCGCACTCCGAAGTTCGGCGTCGAGAACGCCAGAGATCACCAATGGCGGGAAAAGAGCGGCAAGCAACATTTGGATATCAAGCGTATTCAGGCATGGTGTGAATTGCTGATGGCGCTCTATCTGATCGGATGTGTGGCTTACACCCTCTATCTCAAGGTCTGGGTCGGCTTGTTCTTCATGTGCCTGTTCACGGTGGGCTATGGCTATATCACGCTACTGACGTTTTTCGGTCAGTACTTCGCTTCGCGTGTTCAGGCTTCGGCTGAAGAGGGGAACGCGGCTTCGGTTGCGGATCAGGGGTAACTGGTGTTGTCATTGGGGCGCCACGTGCGGTGTTTCTGATCGTGTCGGCACTGGCAGGCAAGCTGCCAGTGGCACCCCTTGCGAGATTAAAGCCCTTCTTTCACGGTAACCCCCCTTGCGAGATCGCAGCCTTTCTTTTTCGGTCACCTCATTCCTGGTGTCCCTGCGTTTTTCTTGACACTGCCGGCGTCGAAGCCTACATTGCGAGATCTGGATTCTCTGGGATCCATTCACGCCCTTGTTGTGAAAGGGAGTTCCTTATGCGTGAGCATCATCACCCTCGAAGATCGCTGTTTTTCGCCTGCCATTTCGTCCTGATCGGGTTTGTGGGCCTTGGCTGTCAATCCTCCGAAAAGAAGGCTGGGAGGCTTGAGACGTCGTCGTCTGCCCAACCGGTTTATCACGTTTCCATCGATCGCGGCAACAACGGCGCGGCCATTGCGGGGGGGGAAGATGGAACGGTGAAGGCCACACCCCTGCCTCGGATGCTGTCTTTTGAAATGGTGGGCTCCGCAGGTCTGGCGGACGCGGGAGCATCGCAACAGGCGCGAGCGGCTGCGACTCAGGCAGCCATTATTGATGCGTTTCGCCTGGCACTCATCGAGGCGCGGCGGACGCGCGGTCAGACGACTTCGGGCTTCACGGCCGAGTTGGGACCGCGTCTGAAGGTAGAGTTTAGCCCGCGCGATGATGGTTACGAATTCCGCGTGTGCCTGCGGAAGGATGGCGTTCAGAAGGAATTCGTGGTCGTCAACGGTGCGTTGCAGCACGAGCCTCACGAATGGGCCTTTCTCCATCAGATATTCGAGGACACCCGGGGCGAGTTTTCGCTGTTGGGAACGGATTGGGAACCCTTGCGTGGTGAGTGCGTCGCGACCGTCGGGTGCTATCTCCCGGAAGGGTATGACACGAAGGTTGCCTTTGACGAAGCTGACGAGAATGCGCCGATCGTGCAAGCCGATCCTTAGTGCAAACTAGGTAATCGTGTAGCGTCCGACCCCCGTGTCGGACGAAGAATACAACCTGTTTTCCTCGGCCGACAGGGGCGTCGGCCGCGACAGGAAAAGTGAGTTTTCTCTCATCCGTCCCACGTGTTGTCGTATTGAATCCATGACCTGATCGAGACCTCTCCTCCGGTGGGGATTGCCTCGCTGTGTCCCACAAGCCTGCCACTGACGAGCACCTCCTCCCGCGACCGCGTCGTGTGCGGCTTCGCGACGGCACTTTCCGTCTGAAGAATGATACGCTGATCGTTCCTGTCGCGTCCGATGGCGAGCGGGGGGACGAGGCGTTGTCAGCGGGCCGACTTCTGTGTCGGCTGATTCGTCGCGATACAGGGCGGACATGGCGAGTTCGACGCGGCTTGAAGGATTTCGAGGATCTGCCCGTCGTTGTGATCGAGTCGTGCGCCCCAGGCCGAGCCTCGCAGTCCTACACGTTGCGGATTCGGCCGGACAAGATTGTTCTGCGGGCCGCGGATCGGGCGGGGCTTCGCTATGGGGTGCTTACCCTCGCGCAGCTTGTCGGCACGGGGTGGGTTTCGATTCATTCGATGGACATTGAAGATTGGCCGGACTTTCCTGTCCGAGGTGTCATGCTTGATGTCAGCCGTGACAAGGTGCCGACACTCGCGACATTGAAGGGGCTGATCGATCTGTTGTCGGGCTGGAAGATCAACCAACTCCAGCTATACACCGAGCACACGTTTGCGTATGTGGGGCATGATCGCGTCTGGCGAGGGGCGTCACCGCTGACCGGCGAGCAGGTCGAGATGCTGGACCGCTATTGCCGCGAGCGGTGTGTGGAACTGGTGCCGAATCAGAATTCGTTTGGCCACATGGAGCGGTGGCTTCGACACGAGCCGTATGCCCGGCTGGCGGAGACGCGAGGCCGCTGGGAGACGCCCTGGGGGGGGTATCGTGATGTTCCGACGACGTTGAATCCGCTTGATCCCGGTTCGATTCGTCTGGTCGCGTCGCTGTACGATCAACTGTTGCCGCGGTATTCGAGTTGGCTGTTTAACGTCGGATGCGATGAGACATTCGAGTTGGGCCAGGGCAAGAGCCGGCGGGCGTGCGAGCGCCGCGGTGTCGGTCGGGTGTATCGCGATTTTCTGTTGAAGATTCATGCCGAGGTGAAGCGGCGTGGGCGGCGGATGATGTTCTGGAGCGACATCGTGCTAGCGCATCCCGAGCTGATCGGGGGTTTGCCGAAGGATGTCGTGCCGGTGTTGTGGGGGTATGAAGCGGATCATCCATTTGGCAGGCAGTGTGCGCGGTTGGCGGAGAGCGGTTTGGATTACTACGTTTGTCCTGGCACGTCGAGTTGGTGCAGCTTTGGCGGGCGGATCAAGAATTGCCTTGCGAACCTCCGATCCGCGGCGAAGCACGGCAACCAACACGGCGCGTCGGGTTACCTCATCACCGATTGGGGGGATTACGGGCATCGCCAGTACTTACCCGTCAGCTATCCTGGCTTTTTGTACGGCGCCGCAGTGAGTTGGTGTGGTCGGGCGAATGCGGATATGGACGTGCCGCGCGAAGTTGGCCGCCATGTGTTTGGTGATGAGACGGGACGTACCGGTCAACTATGGCACGACCTCGGCGCGATTCAGGATCTATCCGAAGTGCGACCTCGAAACGCATCGGTCCTGTTCCAGTGTATGCAGGGCAAATTGGGAGATGGTGCAGCGGTTTCGGGCCTGACGCTCAGGGGTGTCGAGACGATGGCGCGTCGGGTGGCGGCGTTGTCGGCAAGAGCGCGGGCCGTGCGTTTTGGCGGCGATGA
Organism: uncultured Planctomycetaceae bacterium; assembly: GCA_964611695.1. Classification (GTDB taxonomy): domain Bacteria; phylum Planctomycetota; class Phycisphaerae; order UBA1845; family UTPLA1; genus CAZTAR01. Next base: position 4,130 of record CAZTAR010000086.1, read on the forward strand.
CGGGGCGTTGGTTCGGTTGGAGCTTCTGGCGACGCTGTCGGTGTTGCGTCATGCCTGTCGGCGGGCACGCCTGGTTGTTGCGCGGGGGGAGGGCAGTCGCTCGCGCGGGGGATACGCATCCTTGGCGCTCGATATGGAACGGATCATCGAGCGGCATCGTGAGCTTTGGTTGGCAAGGAATCGGCGTGGTGGGTTGGCGTCGAGTGTGGGTTATTACCTTCGTAATCTGAAGGAATATCGACCGTAGCGATTCGGGTTTAGGATCGGGACCGCGTGTCAACAAGCGTTCACTTTTTGGTCAAAATGCGACTTTGTAAGCGGCGAGCCCACCGGTTGTCCCCGTCGGCCATGTGGGGCCGACGCTACCGCGGAGCCCATGGATTGTGATCCCTGGGCTTGTTGCGTTTTTCATTTGTTTGGGACGTTACGGTCTCGGTTCTGTTTGGGGGTGGTAGGGTTGCCCTGATGCGAGCGCGGCAAACATGTCTCTGGTTTGCTGGTTTTCAAGGGCAACGCGCACGACGCCTGCCAGCCGCTTCATCGTTTCCACCTTCTCGGGGCCGCAGCAAATGTAGCTCGTATTGTCCTTGTTCCAGACGGAGATGCACATCGAGGGGCCGTCGCTTTGGGGAATGATGACCGGTTCGGGGTTCTCGGGGTCGACATTTTCCTTGTACCACTGATCGAGCGGTTCCCATCGGGGGATGCTGAACAAAGATATCCGGGAGGTTTTGACGCCGGCGAGCTTCACGTAGAGGAGATGCCCTCCGGTGGTGCACTCGAGATCTTTCACACCGCAGAAATTCGCGGATTCGAACTTGTAGCCGAATCGTGAGAATTTGGGGGCGATGGATGCATAACCCTCTTCGCCATGCTCAGCCATCGCAGCGGCCAGGCCGGGTAGGCGGTCCGGCAGGTCCGGATGTTGATGCGTTTCGTTGTTTTTGCAACAGAGTGCATGCTTGGCGATGATGGCTGCCGGGGCGTCCGTGGGGCGAAGCACGAACTGCCATGTGAGACCGGCGGCAATCAGCAACAATGCCGCGATAGCGAGCGTCCGGAGACGGAAGATGACTCGACGGCGCTTCGGCTTTTCGGTTTTCGTGGATGCTCTATTGTCCTGGCCGACCTGCGTGGCCGGATTGGTCTGACCTGGGAGATTGGGTTGGCCGGCCGGATTGGCGTGCTTGCCTCCGAGCGCTTCGCGAATGTGCGATTTGAGTTCGCGGGGCGTCTCGATGCCCTCCATCTCATCGTGGAGGAGCCCTCGCATCCGCCTGTGCTCCTCGACGAAATGGCTGCAGTCGGGGCAGGCTTGCAGGTGCTCGTTGATTGCGCTGTTCGACTTCGCGCTGAGTTGACCGTCCGCGAAGGCGTACAGGAATTGTTTCGCATTGTTACAGTTCATGGCTCGACATCAATCTTCTAGTGGAATCCCCGTTCGGTCGCGTAGTCGCCCAGAGCATCGACCAACTGCCGCCGTGCCCGGTGCAGGCGGCTCATGACGGTCCCCAGGGCACACCCCAAGACGTGGGCGATTTCCTTGTAGCTCAGGTCCTCCAAGGCCCAGAGTACAATTACCGCCCGATACTCTGGTGCGAGTGACTCGACAGCTCGTTTGAGTTCCTCGTCGAAGTTCTCCCAGTTAACGGTTGCGTCGCCGACGGCGAGGAGGGGCAACGGCTCCTTGTCGAGTTCGGCGGCGAATTCGTCGAAGCTCATGTCGGGCAAGTGGGTGGGCGCTTTGGAATCTCGGCGGCATTTCGAGAGGAAGAGGTTGTGGAGTATCTTGAGCAGCCATGGTTTGGCCCCGGATTCCCTCAACTCGAAACGACCGAATGCCTTGAAGGCTCGCAGGAATGTTTCCTGGACGAGGTCTTCCGCCTCAGTCGGATTCCCGACGAACTTGTGGGCCACGCGATAGACGAGGTCGAGGTGGCACAGCGCTACGTCTTCGAACTGCCCCGCATCTTGGCCGCGCGGGTCCGTTCCGGCCGATCCTGATTGTTCTCGTTCTTGCATAAAGTAAAACATCGGGTCGCTGAATCGTATTCCCCACGATTAACGCTGAGGAATAGGACATTCGTCAAGTCCGATTCTCAATGTGGGCCGTCCTATAACGGCGACATTGAACAAGAACGGATTGGCGAATAGCATGTCGCCACGTGAGGCGGTCTGAAAGCCGCCAGTGCGGACGCAGGCGATTTATCCGGACGACTTTGACGCATGGCTGACCAGTACTACGAAGATCGGTGCAAAAAGCTGCAACAACTGGAGGACATGGGGCGTCCGCCTCACGGGAACCGGTTCGAGGGGGTGGTGTCGAATGCCGAGACGCGCGAACGGGTGAGTTCGCTCGGCATCGAGCCTGGGCAGACGGACGACGATTCCCGAGTTCGTGTCGCGGGTCGGATCGTGTTGCGGCGGGTGATGGGCAAGTTGGCGTTTCTGACGATTCGCGACTCGTCAGGCGATCTGCAAATCGGTTTGTCCAAGCGTCAGATCGGTTCGGATGGTTGGGTGTTGGTCAAGCTGCTCGATCTGGGCGACATCATCGGCGTGGACGGCGCGTTGGGGAAGACGAAGACCGGTGAGATTACCGTCTGGGGTGATTCGCTCACGATGTTGTGCAAGAGCCTTCGCCCGCCGCCGGAGAAATGGCACGGTTTGCAGGACGTGGACGCACGGTATCGGCAGCGGTATGTGGACTTATTCTCGAATCCCGAGGTGATGCAGACGTTTCAAGCGCGTTGCCTGATTATTGACGCGATTCGAAGATTCATGGGCGGGCGGGGTTTTTTAGAGGTGGAGACGCCGATGCTCCAACCGGTGTATGGTGGCGCGGCGGCTCGGCCGTTTACGACGCACCATAACACGCTGGACATGGAGTTGTTCATGCGGATTTCGCCGGAGCTGTATCTCAAACGGTTGCTCGTCGGCGGGATGGAGCGGGTCTTCGAGATTAACCGGAATTTCCGGAATGAGGGGATTAGTCCGCGTCACAATCCCGAGTTCACGATGATGGAGTGTTACCAGGCCTATGGTGACTTGAGTGACATGATGGCGATCGTGGAGGGCATTGTGTCAAGTTGTATCGCCGCGCTGGGGAGCCGGGCGATTCCCGCGAGCGGCGCCGTCCCCGGTTCGGATGACGATCAACGCCACAAACGCTACTTCCGTGATTTCGAATTAGACTTTACCCCCCCCTGGCCGCGACACACGTATAGCGCTCTTTTGCTTGAACACGCAGGCGTTGCGTTGAACGACGCCGCGGCAGTCCGGGCCAAGGCGGAGGCGCTCGGCCTCGACGCGGAGAACGCGGATGATGCTGTCGTGGCGAACAAGGTCTTTGAAGCGACCGTAGAAGATAAGCTGATTCAACCACAGTTCGTGATTGAATATCCCGCGGCGTTGTGCCCTTTGACGCGCAGAAAGCTTGACGACCCGTCCTTGGCCCTTCGATTCGAGGCGTTTGCCGCAGGGATGGAATTGGGCAACGCCTATACCGAATTGAACGATCCAATCGTCCAGCGAGAGACGCTTAGCGCCCAAGTCCGTGGCGAAGGCGACGAGACGATGCGGGTGATGGATGATGATTTTCTGACGGCTTTGGAATACGGTATGCCGCCGGCCGGCGGGCTGGGTGTCGGTATCGACCGGCTGGTCATGTTGATGACGAACTCGTCGAGCATTCGTGATGTGATTCTGTTCCCGTTGCAGCGGCCCCAGGCGGGGTCGACGGAAGGGGTCTAGGGGCGAAGGGATTGAGGGCGCGAGGGTTGGCGTGTTCTCTGGTGTTTACCATGCTTATCCGCGACTTCGTCGCGTGAAAGCATGGCACCCGGCACTGGCGGGCGAGCCGCCAGTGGCACCCGGCGTTGAGGCGCATGTTTCGGGTTTTTCGACTATCTTGACTGGTTGTCTCAGGCCAGTCGAATCATAAGGAATGGTGCGTGCAGTCGCGGTTGATTGTCATCCTGTTCACCTTGTTCGCGCCGATCACGGTGACTGCGTACATCCTGTTTCTTACCCTGTCCAATCTCCTGGGCGGTGCTTTCTACATTGTGATCGAGGCATCCGTTGCGCGAATCGCCAGACGGCCGATCACGCTGAGCCGGAAGCAAATGGCCATCCTGGCGGCGCCGGTGTTGGCGGCCGCGCCGCTTGCGGCCGCGGCTCACCTGGCGATCTGGTTCGTCTTTCTGTTAGGCAGGATGCTGCGATGGCTGGGGCGTTGGCAGGCCGGTGTTGAACGGTCGCCGGTCGCTTTCGCTTGTGGCTTTGTCTGGACGCTGGCGATGGTCTGGACGTTCGTGACCTGTTTGAACGCGGAAGTGGGACTGACCTTGATCGGCCAGCCGATGGCGGGTCGCGAGGCATTCGTGGAATACCTCACGCGGCCTCGTCCGCTTGGACAGATGCCGCCGGATATGCAGGAACGACGCCAAGAACTGATCCTCGAACTGAAAGCCGGGAAGGAGAATATCCACCCACAGTGGCTTTCTCTGGTGGATGGATTGGAGGATGACGAGTGCCAATTCCGCTGGCTGTCGGGGACGGTGTGTCGGCGGATCGCGGGGATGCCGTGGTTTTTTGAACCCAAGGAGTTTTCCACGGACGGCTTGGACCACAGCCGATTGTTATTGGGGCCGTTGCTCTTCGCGGTGCTCTTGTTCGTGCGTTGGCCGGGTACATTTGCCCTGCTGAAATATCGCTGGCTGAGATTCGCATGGTTTGCAGTCCGGACGGCGATCGCATTCGGTTCGATCTACATGCTCGTGACTTGGGTCTCGGAAAGGGCTTATTGCCACTTCTTTTTCGAGGAGGACATTCCTTCCGGGACGTTTATCCTCCTGAGCCCAGCCGCGTGGTTTCCCACAGAATCGTTGTTTGGTTTCGACTATCGCCTGTTTGTTCGTCCGGAGTGGTATCTGTTCAACACGGGTTTGTGGATTGCGATTGCGGGTGTTGTCACCTTTGTCTGGTGGCTCGCGTGGCGGATCAGTCCGTTCTTGGGCTGGCCACGGTATTACGTGGCGTTTCTCGCGTCGCGGCTTTTGCAACGGAAACGGATTGCCTTCTTTTCCGTCGGGGCTGTCACGTTGTGCGTGGCGATGATGATAATCGTCATCAGCGTGATGGGCGGTTTCGTGGACAGTATTCGCGGCCGCGCACATGGTTTGTTGGGTGATCTCGTCGTCGATGGGGGGCTTCAGGGCTTTCCCTACTACGAGGAGTACATCAAGCGAATCAGCGCTTTGCGGGATAAGACCACGGGCCAGCCGATTGTGGAGCAGGCGACACCGCTCATCTACTCATACGGCATTCTGCAATTCCCCCGCACCAAGAAGACCCAGGCAGTTCGCATTTGGGGGGTTCGGCTGGACGAATACGTTCGTGTCAACGAATTCGGCCAGAACCTTTTCTACAACAACCGCTTCGGCGGCACGGTCCTGACATCGCAAGAACAACCGCTGTACGGCTTCAACGATCGTGACATCGTCGTCTTGCCCGGCGACATGGACCGGCACTACCGGGCCTACGTTGAAGGTTTGCCGGAAGATGAGCGGATCGAGGAAGAGAGCCGATTCGGTCGGGGGCCGAATGAGTACTACCACGGCCCCGGCGTCTTCGAGATGTCGTCAGAGACAGGTCTCAAGCCAGGGTATCGGGGGCCGGCGTTTCCTGGCATCATCATTGGGCGCGACATCATTGCCAGGCGGATGCCGTCCGGAGAATACAACCGCAGCGAAGAGTATCCGCGTGGGGAACCGTGTTATTTGACGGTGTTGCCTTTGACCCGCGGCGGCGACGTAAGTCCTGAGCCGCCCCCCAAGCCGATGTTCCGTTACGTGGATGATTCGCGAACCGGGATCCACGAAATCGATTCGATGAATGTGTACGTGGACTTCGACACGTTGCAGCGTTTGTTGTCGATGGAGGCGATGGAACGTTCGGACGGCACGGGGATGGCTAGTGCCCGATGCGGTCAGATCCAGATCAAGCTGAGCCCGCCCTTTGGTGACAATCAGCTGGTGTTGCAGGCGAAGAAGGAGCAGATCATGGCGGTATGGGAGGCGCTCCGGCGTGAGATGCCTTCCGATCACCATGAAGACCAGATGATGGCACAGGTGGATGTGGAGACATGGGAGGAGATGCAGCGAAGCTTCATTTCGGCGATCGAGAAGGAGAAGGGGCTCGTGCTGATCATGTTCGGCGTGATTAGCATCGTGGCGGTATTCCTGATCCTTTGCATCTTCTACATGATCGTCCAGGAGAAGACGCGGGATATCGGGATTATCAAGAGCGTGGGCGGCAGCGCGGAGGGGATTGCGGCTGTTTTCCTGGCCTACGGAGGGGCGATCGGGCTTGTTGGGTGTGTGCTCGGGGCGTTGTTGGGAACGGTTTTTGTGGAGCACATCAACGATGTCCAGGAATGGCTCGCTCGGCTTGATCCCGCGCTGCGTGTTTGGAGCCCGGAGACGTATTCTTTTGACAAGATCCCGGATTGCTGGAAGTGGTCGGAGGTGATTGGGATCAGTATTTTGGCCGTGTTGGCCTCGATCCTCGGCGCGACCCTTCCGGCCTTGCGGGCCAGCAGGACCTGGCCTGTGGAATCATTGCGGTATGAGTGAGGGGCATCGTCGTCCCGCCGCAAGGCTTTGCGGCCCCGTAGCGTCGGCACCCTGTGGCTGACGACGACGAGGTTTGGCCGGCCCACGGATTGCGATCCGTGGGCTTCAAATAGGGATTTGTGAACAATGCCGCGCTGCCATATTCAGGATGTGCTGCCATATTCAGGATGCAACAACCGAACTTGAATAGCCATAGGATTTCTCAAAGACTTCGTCGGCCACGGGGGGCCGGCGCTTCACAGCGGAAGGCGATTGATGTCTGAGCCGCTACTTCGTTGCGTAAAGATCCGTAAGAACTACGTACTGGGTCGCACCCTGCTCCCAGTTCTGCGTGGGGTGGATCTGGCCATTGGGCCCGGGCAGTTGGTGGCCATCACCGGCGCCAGCGGGAGTGGCAAGAGCACGCTGTTGCATGTCATGAGTGGGCTGGATGTGCCGCAGCGAGGGCAGGTTTACTATCGCGGGCAGACCGTTTTTGAGCCCGAGGGGTTCCGCGATGTTCCCAAAAAACAAGACGCTCTATTCGAACAGGGAGGGGATAAGGCCGCCCAGACGCCAAAACAGAGCATGGCGTCCCTGGCCGAGCCGCTCCTAGCCACGCCGCCGCCGACAAACCTCCGGCAAATGGCGGCACGCCGGAATGGGTTCTTGAATTCGGCGTTCGGCTTCGTGTTCCAGTTTTATCACCTGTTGCCGGAGTTCGACGTGCTGGAGAACGTGTTGTTGCCTCAGATGGTGGGCCGTTCGATTGGTGGGTGGCTTGCCGGGCGGGGGGAAAGCGCGTCTCGGGCACACGAATTGCTCGAAAGAGTTGGGCTGAGTGATCGGCTGCGGCACCGACCGACCGAACTCTCCGGTGGTGAGCGACAGCGCGTGGCGATCGCGCGGGCGCTCATGAACGAGCCGGAAGTACTCTTCGCTGACGAGCCGACAGGGAATTTGGATGCGAAGACCGGTCGCGGTATCTTTAGTCTTATCAAGGAGTTAAATGATTCCGGCCAGACCGTTGTAATGGTGACGCACGATTCTGACCTTGCGGGCAAGGCGGATGAGGTGGTGCGTTTGGTGGATGGTCTGGTAAAATAAGCGTGATAGCCCCCGGGAGGCACAGGGCGAGGACATCATGCACGGCTGTAGCGTGGGAAGATACCACGATTGTGAAACTACGGTTGGCGGATGGAGCCCGGTTTTTGCGAATCTGGGGATACGGTAATCTGATTCTCGCATGTTGGTGCTCTTTCGCACGGCATGCAGGTTCGTTCTGGAGGCACAACACATGGGCGACGAATACACACCGAATCCGAACCTGAAGATCTGGATGAACGGCGAACTTGTTCCCGTTGCGGACGCGAATGTCAGCGTTTTTTCCCACGGATTGCTCTACGGGGATGGGGTGTTCGAAGGCATCCGAATCTACCACGGGCGGATCTTCGAGTGTGCGGCGCACATGCGGCGGTTCGAGCTGAGCCTCAAGGCGATCCGGATGGAGATTCCCTGGACGACGGAATCGCTCGTCAAGGGTATGAAGGACTGCATGAAGGCCAACGATGTGAACGACTCCGGTTACATCCGACTCGTGGCCGCCAGGGGCAGCGGGGCGCTGGGTATTCACCCCTTCCGCTGTGAGCCGCCGATTGTGTTCTCCATCGTCTCGACGATCTCCATGTACGATCCGATCATGTACGAGAAGGGGATGAAGGTCATCACGGCCTCGACGACGCGAAACCACCCCAACGCGATGTCGCCCCGGATCAAAAGCCTCAACTACCTGAATAACATCCTGGCCAAGATCGAAGCGATCGATGCCGGTTGTCTGGAAGCCGTCATGCTGAATCCCGAGGGGTATGTTGCGGAGTGTACCGGCGACAACCTCTTCGTTGTCAGCAACGGCAAGCTTCGCACGCCCGGCCCGCACTGCGGAATACTCGAGGGCATCACCCGGCGGCTGATCCTGAAGCTGGCCCAGAAGCGCGGCATCCCGACGGAAGAGTGCACGTTGACCCGGCAGGATCTGTACTACGCGGACGAGATGTTCATCACGGGGACAGGGGCCGAAGTCTGCCCGGTGACGGAGATCGACAAGCGGTCGATCGGTGACGGCATCCCCGGCCGGATCACGAAACAACTGATCGAGGATTTCCGCGCCCATGCGAAGTCGGGCGAGGAGATGTTCTCCAGTTGATGATGACGTGAGCAAGAGCGTGTTGGGCGCGCCGGCGATACGATGCCGGCGCGCCCGTTTTCAATAGTCGGGGTACG
>CAZTAR010000087.1:0-13022 GCA_964611695.1 uncultured Planctomycetaceae bacterium
CTCGCCGGTGGAAGCAAGGCGGCCGAGTGCCGTTGCCTCACCGGCGAGACGCCGGCGCCACATATCAACGTGAAACGCTATTATATTCGCATTGATGTGCCGGTGCTTCACGGATGACGCGTTTGTTGCCATGGGTTACTCGTAATGGCTGGCGCGTGCCCCGGCCGTCGCAATCTTCTGACGGCTCGAACGGTCGGTCCGTTCGTAGACCTCGCAGAAGTGTCGCCCCGGCAGTTCCCATCGACCGCGAAGCTCGTACTGTTGAAACCGTCGATCATCGACAAGCGAGCGCGCCAACGCATCGAGCGGGACCGGTTCACAGCGGTCGTTTCCGGATTGCAGCAGGAAAAAGGCAGGTTTGCATCCGTAAACATAATCGCGGTCAAGGTGTTCTCGCCCACGAAAACCGGACGTTTCAGCGATGTGACGGTCTGTCAGGCCGACAACGTCGAGGATGCGGCACCGCGTTTTGTAGCCGAGGATACCGATGTCCCGCGCGACGACCGTATCATCATCGCCGGCGTGCTCGGCGAGGAAACGGACAGGTCCCCGGGCAAGTGTGTCGAGTTGTCGGCGGTATTGATGAAGTCCCCAGCGATCTTGTCGGAAGTGCCACAACTGTGTTACCAACGCCCCCACGATCGCGACCGTGCAGATCGTGGCGGCGGAAAATCGCATCGCTCGGTCAAGTTTGTCCGGAAGGCACAAGTCTTCCGCGATGAGGATTGCACCATTGATGCCGTAGCACCCGAGGACGGCGAGCAACGCGCCCGCCGGTAGAAGAAACCGCCACTGCGGCATCCAGTCGCCGCCGGCGAGGAAGACAAACAGAATCTGTGCAGCGACAAGAAGCCAACCGTTTATGGCAATGTTGCGAGTGTGGCGGGACAGGATCGCCGGGAGTCCCAACAACGCGAGCCATCCATATTGAACGAACCACGTCCAGACATACGGCCAGGCGGTCGCCTCAGCGGCTGCGTCCGCGCTGAGTTTGGCGACGGCGGTGTTTGGCAGAATCGAACCGTAGTAGAACAGCCGGGCGAGGGTCATCGCGCCTGCGAGTGCGATCCAGACGCCCGCGGCGGTCATGAACATCCTGCGTTCTTTCGGCCGCACGGACCATAGATAGAGGCCCTGCACCCCGACGATCAAGGCGTTCTCCGGACGGCACAGTATCGCGAGGCTTCCAATGATTGTGAGGCGTGCAATCGGCGTGTGCTTCGCTTTCGTCGGGTGACACGACATGAGCAGGCAGACAATCAGCATGGCATTGACGCCGGTTTCCAGCCCGGACACCAGCGCGACGATCAAGGGCGCGTGCGTTACCAACAGCAACAAAGGCAGATTCGAGATCGCGGGTGTACCACGCAGGCTCTTGGTCACCCACACGATTCCCCCCAGCATCACCGCCAGCCCCAGCGCTTTCGTGGTATGCTCGACAGGCAAACGCAACGACTCGGCTACAGCCGCGACACCCAGCCAGAGCGGACTGGAAAAGCCCTCGACACGCTGGCCGACATTGAACACGGGACCGTTTCCTTCAACGAGGTTTCTCGCGTATCGAAACGTGATATAGGCGTCGTCGACCGTGTACCACCAAACCGACGCACAGAGAAGGATGAGGACAGCCGTTGCGACCCAGCCCGTTTGGGCGGCGAGACGGTTGGTTATCGAAATGGTCCTGGGCATACGTCCTGCTGACGGTGATTCGAGCCGCGCGCGTTAGCAAGCGGTCCGTACTCAACCTTTCAGAAGGTCAGAAACTGGTCATCCCCGTCACCCATGGGGGGGACGTCATCCAACAATGCATTTGTGGCAGTGTGCTTCAGCAGTTTCAGAAACCTCGTAGCGTCCGATCCCCGTGTCGGGCGTGGAATACCAAGGGTTGTTCGACGGCCGACAGGGGCGTCGGCCGCTACGCTCAAACTGAAAACGCTCTAGTCATAATCAAGAACAGAATTGGCGTCGGTCACCGCGGCAATCGGCTTGTCCGGAGGTATTTGCAAGTACGACAGGCTGTGAGCCAGAATCGCCCGCACTGTCGGCGCGGCGACAGTGCTACCGAAGTGGCCCAACGAGCGGTCCGGTCGTCGGATCGAAACAAGCACGACGAGTTGAGGATCGTGGAGCGGCGCTGCGCCAATGAATGAACTCACGTAGGCGTTCCGGACGTATCCTCCGCCACCCTGCCGGGGGATTTCCGCCGTGCCGGATTTTCCGAAGACGCGGTACCCGGGCACTTTCGCATTGGAGTGAGAGCCCTCCTCAACAACGGCCGTCAGGATCTGTTCTTTCATGATGTTCGCCAGCGTCGGGTCGATGACCTGCACGGCGGGGGGCGGCTGCGAGAAGTCGCTGATGACATTGCCATCGGCTGCGACGACTGCTCGGACAAGGTATGGTTGTACGAGTCGACCGCCGTTGGCCAGTGCGGAAAACGCACGAACCATCTGCACGGACGTCACAGCGATTTCATGTCCCATCGGAATACTGGTTGTTGAGAAAGTGTCCCACCGATGCTCCGGACGCACGATGCCGGCATCCTCGCCGTCCAGATCGATACCCGTCTTCTGTCCGAAGCCGAACGCCTTGACGTACTCGTAAAGTTTGTGGTTTCCCAGCCGCTTGCCGAGCTTGGCCATGCCGATGTTGCTGGATCGAATAATCACCTCTTCAAACGTGAGCAGGCCCATGGGCTTGTGATCGTGCAGCGTTCTCGCGCCATCCCGCCACGCCCCGTCCTCGCAATCGATCAGATCGCCGAGTTCTACGACACCCTCACCCAGCGCGGCCACCGCGATGAATGGCTTGAAAATGCTGCCAGGCTCAAAGGGGTCCGTGACGGTCCGGTTGCGATATCGGGAAGCGCCGAAGTCGCCATAATGGTTTGGATCAAAGCCGGGATAGTTCGCCATTGCGAGCACGGCCCCGGTGCCGGGATGCATTACGACGACCGTGCCGCTCTCGGCGCGAAACTGTTGAACACACGCGGCGAGTTCGCGTTCGACGGAAGCCTGTATCTCGGTGTCGAGCGTCAAGACGACGTGAAAGCCGTCGCGGGCGGGACGATAGCCGCCATCGGCCAACCAGAACGCCTTTCGCCGGGCATCGCGAATAATCGTCTTGACGCCGTTTTCACCGCGAAGCCACGCGTCGCATTGGTGTTCAAGGCCGCTGACACCATTCCCGTCCGCGGAGCTGAAGCCAATTAACGCAGCGGCCAGTTCGTTCATTGGGTACGTGCGGTATGGCTCGTCAAACACCCCCAGGCCGTAGATTCCAGCAGCCTTGATCTGGGCAGCCTGTTCTTGAGAGACCCCCCTTTTGATGACGAAAAACCTGCGGTCTCCAGCCGCGAGGAGGTCCTCTGAAATCTCCGCGATATCAAGCCCGAGGATTCTCGCGACTTCGGCCGCGGCGGCATCCTTGTCCGGCAGGACCTTGGGGTCGGCGAATACGCTCTTGCGAAGCATCGTCCCCGAGATGATCCGACCGTGGGAATCAACGATCAGGCCGCGACGGTGTGGGAGAGGGATGTCGGATCGATGCTGCTGTCTTGCCCTGGCAAGCAGTCGCGGGCCGTCCGAGGCGTTGATATAGATCAGACGGCCGCCAAGGGCGACGAGCGCGGCGATAGCGATGGTGATGATGGCATGGCCGGCAAAATGTGAAAGGCGCGACTGCACGGCATCCATTCCTGTGTCAGTCGAAACCGAGGACGAGTCGGCGACCTCTAATGAGCCGACTTCGAGCTCGTTTCCAGCTCAGTTTGCGGCGGCACAACATCGAGCCCAAGCTCTTGTGCCCGCCTGCGGATCTCGTCGGGTCCCCGGAGTTTCGCGAGGGTCATCTCCTTGGCCCAGAGTTCCTGCTCCATTTCCAATTGGCGGTTGTGGAGCGTTTGTACGCGGTTGGCCACCTTTGCGGACTCACCACGCAGCAGGACGATGGCAATTCCAATTGCCACCATCATGGCCAACACGAGGAGTGCCCGCGCAATGGTCACGAGGTTTCGATTCTCCCAAGGCTATGGTTCGGCCGAGTCGGGCCCGGCCGACGAAATCATTGTTCGCGAGCTGCCCATCGCCGTGGGCTCCAGCGGAATGCGAATCTTTTCGCCCGGCTTGAGCACGTTCTTGTTGGGGATCAGGTCGCGATTGAAACTGTACAGTTCCAGGAAGCGTTTCTCGTTGCCGAGCATGCGCTTGGCGATCTTGCTGAGCGAGTCTTTCTCGCGGACTTCATACCATTTGAACGGAGGCGTCACGTTCGATGCACGGTTCGCGTCTGCGGTCGCGATCGGGCGGCCACGATCCGGGGCCGCATTGCGACGGGAGTTCACATTGCGAGCGATGTCGCCGACGGGAAGCGGGATTCGCGGGCCTTCGCTGTTGGACTGTCGCGTTCTGTTCCTCGCGATGTCGGCCACCGCAAAGCCGGGAGCCGGTTCAAACAGTGTGTCATCTTCATCGAGCTTGGGAATCCGAACTACATCTTGGGCGCGAATCTGATCGACGCTCTCGATCGTGTCGCGGTTTGCGTCAAAGATCGCTTGGATTCTGGAAGGTGTGGCCCTGCCATAGTGGCGAGCGGCAATCTTGCCGAGACTCTCACCCGGCTGAACGGTGTGCGATGCGATCACAACCACGGGGGAAGCCGGTCTTGCCTGAGGTGTCTCCCGCTTCTGCATTCGGCCGGGCGTCTCGGCAGCACCCGCGGGGCGGTTTGACCGGGTCGATTCCGTAGCACCGGCGAGCCTCTTCTGCTGAGAGTTCAGGTTGGAAGACTGGCCCGCCGACACCGGCTGGATTGCGGCCTTGTCTGTTTCAGACATGAGGGCAAGGTTCACGGCGTCTTGGACACTCATCGACGGTGCCGTGTCCTGCTCACTTGCCGGGTGCTCGGCGAGAAACACATCGTCGGCAGGGATTGGTCCATTGAGCAACTTGACGAGCGATTCCGGCAGTTCCGGCAGGGGCTCGTCTTCGCCAGGAAGAGGTTTGCCAAGCAGGGGCTTCTCTTCCATCTTCGCCGTTTCGATGATTTCCTTCGTCGCTCTGGTAGCGGGCGCAAATCGCTTGCTGACCGGCAACTTCCCAACATTGTGAAGCGGTTGCTCCGAGCCGGTAGACGCAGGTTTCTTCTTCTGGGCGTCGGCCACGGCATAAGCCGGTAGCGATGGATTCTCGCTCTTCGCGCTCTTCTCCGAGAGAATGATCGCGAAGAGGATGATAAAGGCCAGACCGACCAGGAGACCAATCTTTGTTTCTTTGGTCATTCCACTGCACCTCCGTGTGCGGGTTAATGGCGAATGATAGCAAAAACGCCCGATAACTCAAGGGCTCGATATCCGTTCGGCGATGCGAAGTTTGGCCGGTCGACTCCTCGGATTCTCAGATCTCTCATCCTCGTCCGCGACAACCGGTTTCTTCGTGAGGAGCCGATAGACACCCTTGTGTGATCGTTCCTTGAAGTCTCTCTTCACAATCCGGTCCTCCAGACTGTGAAAACTTATCACTGCGACGCGCCCTCCAGGCGCGAGACAACCAGGCACTTGCGATACCAGCGCCCGTAATGCGTCGATCTCGCGGTTCACGGCGATCCGTAACGCCATGAAGGTCCTTGTTGCCGGGTGGATGCGATGACGGTGCGAATCCGGGTCCACACCCACTGCGGAAGCGACCAGCCGGGCCAGCCTGACCGTGCTATTGAGGCGGCCCTGACGCCGAGCCTGGCATATTCGCCTTGCAATTCTTCGGCTCTGTCGCTCCTGACTCTGCAAGTAAAGTAGGTCTGCCAACTCGCCTTCCGGAAGGCTGTTAACGAGATCAGCCGCGGTCGTCTTGCCGCGTTGGTCCATCCGCATATCGAGGGGCCCGTCCACCTCAAAACTGAAGCCTCGAGCCCCGTCCGACAGCTGGCTGCTACTCACCCCCAAGTCTGCGAGCACCCCGCCCACATCACCAATGCCCAATTCGGCCAGAACCGAACCCAGATCACGAAAACTGGCCTGGACCAACTGAACGCGATCCCCAAACTCGGCAAGCCGACGGGCTGCCTCTTTCAGGTTGTTGCTGTCCAGATCAAGCCCCAGCAGCTCAAGGGTGGGGTGTTGCTCCAGCAGAAGCCGCGCGTGTCCTCCCAGACCGAGTGTGCAATCGACCATGATTCCGGGCGGAAGATCGGCGAAGCCGGACGCAATGGCCGCCGGAAGGACGGGCACATGATGAGGTGCTGGGGCCGGCGACACATTGTCTGACTCCGACATTGTCAACGTTATCTCCCTGGTAGGTCGCTCATTAGAGCAGAATCACTTGTTTCGTAGCGGCCCACGCCCCTGTCGGCCGAGGCAAGCAGTTTGTATTCCACGTGCGACACGGGGGTCGAGGTCGGGAAATTTTTGACCCTCTCCGGGTACTGGTACTGTTTTGTAGAGGGGTGCCACTGGCAGCTTGCTGCCAGTGCCGGCACTGGCGGCTAAGCCGCCCGTGGCACCCCAATGATACCAATACTGCTTTTCGCGATTTCCAGTACTGAGATCGCGACCTGAAACGAAAATATCCCCAGCCTCCTCGGACGAAACGCAATTACTGAGTTTGTTCTGGGCTGTCGACGGCGCCATTCTAACCCGGAATGGTTCGGGATTCCGCAAAGGAAATCGAATCGCAAAGAGACCGCAAAGCATCAAGCGGATGCATGGCAAAGAACCATTCTCGCGAGGCGGCCACACGGTTGTGCGCCAATTGTCGCTCGACATTGACGAGCCCTTGCCGAGTTTGCTCCAGCAGATTCGGGTTCAGGCGGAGGACCCGATGGTTCACCTCCCGAATGCGACGAAATGCGGCTTGGCGCGCGGCGCTGTTTCGGGGCTCCTCAAGCCGGAGTCGCCTGGAATCATCGATTGCCGTCTGCCGGTGGCCGAGCAGGGCTTTGACAGGTTCGGAGAGTCGTTTCTCCGCCATGTATCGCTGTGGGTTGTACCTGATGTCGCGGAGCTGGCGCAAGTACGCTTCACGGTCTGCGTCAGTCACGTCATGCATTGGTAACGAAAGCCGACACGTCGCCGAGACGCAGACGTATTCCGGTGGCTGGACGCGGAAGAAACCGCGAATGATGTCATCGGTGATCTGGTCGTATTTCGCGCCGCCGATCCCATGGATGAAGAGATCGCACAGGAAAAGCCTCGCGTACAGCGTGAGCGTGAGGGCGCGTGGGCGGAGCCGCCAGGGGCCCAGCGCGCGGGACAGGGTTTCCGCCGGGTTTGAGACGATCCTTCCGCGATCAATCGTACAGACTGCTTCTGCTTTTTTTCCTTCGGCCCACAATTCGATTGCATCCGGACTGGACGAGAAAAGCGTAAGCCTCTGACGTGGCTGGTTGTCGCGTGTCAGCCATAGCGGGAGCTCGATTCTCCCTCCGTCCGCCGCCAGATCGGGAATGGGGTGTTGGTTCCCACGGATCCCTCTCCGTCGGCGATAGGTCGCCAGCGCGTCGTTGTAGACGTGATGGAACTCGGCGGCGTTGATGAGTAGATGCGCCACAAAGACCGCGGCAGGCAGGCCATGCTTCGGCGTCTGCCCAGTGAAGAGACTACTCGTGGAAACAAACCTTGGTGTCTGAATCGCCAACAGTTGGTCGACGGCCATCATGCCGGCGATCCAGCGTGACGTGTAATCGGTTCCATTTGACTTGAAATCCGTTTCCGTTGACGTGTCACCGGTTCCCTCCGACCATTCGCGGTCGTGGGTTTCAGTCTGAACGAAGGCTTCGCCGAATGCAGCCAACACACTCACGGTATCGCCGGCCGGCTGCCAGCAAACCTCTCCGAAGAAAGCCCCCCATTGGGTATCCGGCAGTGAGGGCAACTGCTCGTAGGTCCACACGGGCGGCAGCGCCGGAGCGATCGCGGTGCCCGTCTTGCAGAAGCCCTGTTCAAGATAGGGCCACTGCACGGTTAGATCGCGGGCCTCATCGGTATCTGCGATGAGGTACTCACCCACACCGTCAAGCTGTTGGGCAATCCTCACGACTGCGGCCCCCTTCGCCCAGACACCGGCATGAATGAATGACGGTTGGTGGCCGGTCATGATGACTGGACCTTCCACGCGAGTGTTCGCCAGCCAATCCCGGATGGGTTTTCCGAGCAGATCGAACGCGTAAGAATCTCGCAAGGCTATGTTGGATACGGCGATTTCCGGCAGCTTCCCGAGATCAGGCCGAATGAGGACTCCTCGGTCTCGTGCCGGTGGTGCGAGTGCGTCTATTTCTGTCTGGACGGTTCCGGCCATTCAGTCGTAATCTCGCAATGGGGGTACAACCTGCCAGTTCGCAAAGTGGTCACCACTCGCTGGCTTGCGTTTCAGCCTGCGGACAAACGACCACACGGCAGAAACGCCGAGGCCCTGTCCGGATACCCGCTTGTTGGGCATGTCGAGGCTGTGAATGCCGTGGCCAAGGCTGTCCGGAAGACGTCGAGGTAATGCTGCATCCTCACCTTGGGATCGTCAAGCGGGCCACCAAAGTGGCGGTTCGGGTCGTTGTAGATCAAAGGAACCGGCAACTCGCGGATTCGCAGCCCCCGCGCGACTGCCTGAACCCAGAATTGCATCGGAAACGCATAACCCGGCGTCGAAAGGGGCAAACCGGCGACGGCCGCGACTCGACAAGCCTTGAATCCGCAAAACGCATCTGTGAGTGAGAGATCAAGCACGTGGTTGATCGTGTGCGTGATCTTGGCGTTGATATCCCGTCGGTCATTCGGCGCGGACGTGTTCTCTGGAAAATCCACGAGGTACCGAGAGCCGGAGACGATATCGACATCCCCACGCTCGGCGAGGTCGATGAAATCCGGAATCCTGCGCGGTTCGTGCTGGTCATCACAATCGAGCGTGATCACCCAATCGAAATCCTGATCCTGAGCACAATGAAAGGCATCAATCAAGCTTCGACCGTATCCCAGGTTTTTGCGATGGGTGATGACTTGGATTTGAGGCGTCTCGGAGAGGATTCGTGATGTGCCATCTGTGGAACCGTCGTCTACGACAAGGATGTGCTCCGTGTATCGGCGGACTTCGTCCAGAACTCTGGCAACATGGTTGACCTCATTGAAGACGGGCAAGGCAGTCAAGATTCGCATCGCGTAAGCCTCGGATCGGGTGGTAATGCCCGTTTGGTCTTTTGGTGCTTCTAGAGGCACGAACGTCGGTGTTTGTGCCCCCCTTTAAGTTGCAGCCGGAGGCCGGAGGCGCCGCACAAATGCAGAGCATCGTTACCGGAATCCGTGGGATTACGCGTGACCGCCGCGAAAGGCGCCCAACGTAGCGGATCCCCCTGAACGTTGGCTGTGCATCCAAGGACATCTTAGGTGCGGTGCGAGCCAAGTCAATCTAAGGCGGAGACGGGGGCCTTCACAGCTGATTCCAAGGCGAGCGGCGGCCCATAATGCCGATAATAGTGGCGTAACGATGCTGGAACACGCGCGGATTGAGCGCGCCAGTGTTGGAGTTGTTGTACGCGCGGTGCGATCTGTGAAGCTCTCAAGAAAGCCAGAAACCAATCCCTTGAATGCCGATGGCACCCTGTGCGCGACGGGATCGCGACTCAAGGCCCTTCTGCTGATGACGGCCTTCCTCATGGCGTCCGGATGTCAGCAGCATCAGGCCTATCACATCTTCGACGGCTTCAACAGGGCGTTAGCACGACAGGACATCCGGCGAGGCGAACAGGCCTTGGCGAACGGAAACGAGACCGACGCGGCACGGCGCTTTGCACGCGCGGCCAGGCATGATCCTCGCAACGCCGTTGCCCATGCAAACCTCGGCGACATCCGTGGGGCCGCTGGGGAATACAGCGCTGCGGCCGCGCACTATCGCGAGGCAGTGAAGCTCGCGCCGGACAATGCGGAATACGCCATCGCCTTGGCCGATAGTCTTCGACTTGCCGCGGATGTGTCCCTCGATCGGCGTCGCATGCTTGAGGCCTCTGCCAGGGCTTATCGTTATGTTCGACGGCTCCAGCCTGACCAAGGCAGTTCGGCAATGCACTTGGGTACGGTCTATCGAGAGTTAGGACACCTTGAATTAGCTGTTCATGCCTTGCGCGATGCTGAGCAGCTGATGCCGGACTCGGCCGAGGTCCATCGTCAACTCGGCCTGACATTCGAAGCCCAGGGCGAATTCGACCAGGCATTGCGAGAGTTCTCCCTCGTACTCAAAACGAACCCGGAGGACACATCTGTCCACAACGCGTGTGGCCGGATCAACCTCACCGTGAATCGCAACACCGTCGGCGGAAACACGCTTGCCCGAGAACGGGCATTGGCCCACCTCCGAAAGTCACTCACAATCGACTCGGACCAACAAAGCGTCTGGTCCCTTCTCGCCCAGGTGGAGCCGCCAGTGCAGACACCGGTAGCTCAGCTGGGGCAATCTGATGCCGAATGAGACAGCCTTCCTCTTACCCAGGCGCATCACATCGATCTTGGTGATGTTGACGGCCTCGGTCTTGGCCAGTGCGGAAACGCGATCTCTCGCAGTACCTCCGCCCAACACGCCGACCTCACTTCCCGCCACGACGCAACAACAGTTTGACAAGCACACGGTTCTGTTGGAAACGATCCAGGCGGCATTTGAATCTCTGGTAGACCGGACGGCGCCAAGTGTCGTGACGATCCGAGCGGATCGGCATGTAGACCGTTCGCGAAGCATCGAGCCTTGGGAGGAAGAGCTACAATCCGGTGTTGGCGCTGGTGTGATTCTCGACATGAACGGCGCGATTCTGACGAGCCAACACGTCATCGAGAAAGCCGTCGCCATTCACGTCATCCTGCACGACGGGCGACAGCTCCATGCAAAGGTCGTGACTGCGGATCGAAGGGCTGATCTGGCAGTCATCCGCGTGCATGGCGAAGGTTTGGTCCCGATCGAGCTGGGTGACGCAACGAGTCTTCGCCGCGGTCAGATCGTGTTGGCAATGGGGAACCCACTAGGGCTCTCAAATGACGGACAAGTCGTAGTCAGTCAAGGTGTGGTGGCCGCCGTCGGCAGACCGCTCCCGGAGACGTTCGGACGTCAAGAGGACCGCTACTACGGCGACATGATTCAGACGACGGCCAGAATCGGTCCGGGAAACTCCGGCGGTCCAATGATCGACATTCATGGACGCGTCGTCGGCATTGTGACGGCGATGTGTGCTCGATCGAGCGAGACAAGCGGCTTTGGTTTCGCGGTCCCGATCGACGGACGAACCAAGGCGCTGATCGAAAAATTAGTGCGAGGGCAGCAGATCGAATACGGCTATCTCGGAATTCGGGTAGGGCGACTGGACGAGGGTGCCCGACGATCCGCCGGGTAGTCCGGAAAAGAGGGAGTTCTGATCGATGCCGTATTGGAAGGTAATCCGGCTCAGCGAGCTGGGTTACGCAAAGGCGACATCATTGTCGCCGTGGATGGGAAAACGATTCAGTCGCCCGACGAATTGATCCAGCGCATCGGAGCCGCGCCGCCTGACAAACCGATCATCATCGGCTATATGCGCGAGAGTGTGCGGAGGAACGTGAGTGTTAGAGTCGCGGCCAGACATGGCGTGGAATCTTCGCCATCGGAGTCCGCGCCGAACATAATGTTTCGGGGCGCTGTATTGGCTCATATCAAACCCGACATGCGCGCGGTTTCCAATCTTCCCACCCAAGCCCTCCTGGTGCTCGTTGTGAACGAGGATACCCCCACTCAGCGTGCCGGGCTTATGCCAGGCGACATTGTGGTTCGTCTCGAAGGGCAACCGCTTCCACCCGATGCTGCTGCGAGTTTCGCCGGATTGCGAGGCGACGTTCTCTTGGGACTCGCCAATGGGGGATCATTCCTCGTCAAGGCCGAGTGAACCACGACCGGTCAGCCACAGGGGGCCGACGCCACCGATCGTATCACAGATCGCCAATCTCTATCGGATATCGGAGGCGGCAATACACGGCGAGTTGTGCCGGGAGCGGCAACCTGTATCATACGGCTCGAACAAACAGGAGAAGCTAATGTCGAAGTCGATTGAATTGCAGTTGCCGGACGTCAAGAGCCTGACAGCCATGTTGCGCGACGTGGTTGATTTTCCAAAGCCCGGCGTCGTCTTCAAGGATATTACGCCCATTCTGGCTTCGCCCGCGGCCCTCTCATTGGCGGTCGAGTTTCTGACCCAACCGTTTCGCGATCAGGCGGTCGACGTGGTCGTCGGCGCCGAGAGTCGCGGCTTTATCTTTGGCACGGCCGTGGCGCGCAATCTCTCGGCGGGTTTTGTTCCGGTCCGAAAGCCAGGCAAACTTCCATTCAAGACCTGTCGCGCGGAATACGAACTCGAGTACGGCACCGACGCACTGGAAATCCACAAGGACGCCATAGCGCCAGGTACAAAAGTGTTGTTGATCGACGACCTGTTGGCGACCGGCGGTACGATGGCGGCCTGTTGCGAACTCGTCCGCGAACTGCGGGGAGAAATTGTCGGCGCCGCATTCCTGATTGAGTTGTGCTTCCTCAAGGGACGGGAACAGTTGAAAGACCATCCAATCTACTCAGTCATCAAGGTCGAGTCATAGTCGTTTTATGCTGTCAGTTATCAGCTCTCAGTCATTAATTAGCTTTCAGCTAGAGCGTTTCACGTTAATATGTGGCACCGGCGTCTCGCCGGTGAGGCAACGGCACTCGGCCTCCTTGCTTCTACCGGCTAGACGCCGGTGCCACAGTCAATTGTTAACTGCTCTAGAGCCTTTTCGCGTTGAGCGTGTATGGTTCGTTGTAGCGTCGGCCCCCCGTGGCCGACGGGAATCGCCCGTTTGTTCGCCTCCCACAGAGCCGAACACGGACTGCTTACTGACGCGCGCGGCTCTGACCACCACCGCGATGGACGCCCTGGGGCAGCCCACTGATGTCCCCCTCAACCTTCTTTGGGGCGATTCGGAGCGTCCATGCCCCCGAGAAAGCTATTTTTTTCTAGGTTGGCAAAACTGCCTTGAGTTCTTGTGGGGACTTTCGACGATA